>NZ_JBIQNC010000017.1:0-41328 GCF_044462705.1 Xenophilus sp. | reverse complement strand
AGCGGCGTGCGCGCCTCGTCGATCAGGATCGAGTCCACCTCGTCGACGATGGCGTAGTTCAGGCCGCGCTGCACGCGGTCGACCGGCTCGTACACCATGTTGTCGCGCAGGTAGTCGAAGCCGTACTCGTTGTTGGTGCCGTAGGTGATGTCGGAACCGTAGGCGGCCTGCTTCTCCTCGCGCGGCATGTTGGGCAGGTTGATGCCCACCGTCAGGCCGAGGAAGTTGTACAGGCGCCCCATCCAGGTCGCGTCGCGGCTGGCCAGGTAGTCGTTCACCGTCACCACGTGCACGCCCTTGCCGGTGAGCGCATTCAGGTACACGGGCAGCGTGGCCGTGAGCGTCTTGCCCTCGCCGGTGCGCATCTCGGCGATCTTGCCGTAGTGCAGCGCCATGCCGCCCAGCAGCTGCACGTCGAAGTGGCGCATCTTCATGACGCGCTTGGAACCCTCGCGCACCGTGGCGAAGGCCTCGACCAGCAGGTCGTCCAGCTGCTCGCCCTTGGCCAGCCGGTCCCGGAACTCCTGCGTCTTGGCGCGCAGCGCCTCGTCGCTGAGCTGCTCGAAGGAGGGCTCGAGCGCATTGATCCGCTCGACCGCCTTGCGATACTGCTTGAGGAGACGGTCGTTTCGACTGCCGAACAGTCGGGTCAGGAGATTGGTGGCCATGAATGCTGGATCGGCGCGTGCGCCGCATCGAGCGGCACGGCAGGTCGAAAAGCCTAAGATAAGGTGAATGAGACGGGCCGCAGCGCCGCCGCCTTCGGTGTCATCCGAAAGGCCACCGCGTCGTCGGGCCGTTGCCGGCGGTGCAGCCGGCGAACCCGTCATTTTAGACATCGGCCTTCCATGGCATCCCGCCCCCTGCTTTCGCCCCGCCGCCCGCCTGCCCTGAGCCTGCACGAGGCCGCCGAATCGTCGCCGACGCTGTCCGGGCTGATGGCCCGCGTGCGCGAAGCCCAGGCCTGCCTGCAGGCCATCCGCCCGCTGCTGCCGCCCGGCCTGCGCGCCGGCGTCCAGGCCGGGCCGGTCGAGGAAGGCCGCTGGTGCCTGCTGGTGGACGGCAGCGCGACGGCCGCCAAGCTGCGGCAGATGACGCCGATGCTGCTCGCGCACCTGCGCAGCCAGGGCTTCGGCATCGACGCGCTGCGGATCAAGGTGCGCGGCCGCGCCTGAGCCGGGAGCGCAAAAAAGCCCGGGCGGTCATGGACGCGTCCGGGCCTGGATGTGTGGCTTGTCGGACTGGAACATAGCCCGCAAACCCGCATGAATGCTTGAAATCGTCAGGTCGGGGGCAGAATGTGCCCCCAATTGTGCCCCCACGCTCAACGGGATGCCATGAAACTGACTGACGCGAAGCTGCGAAACCTTACCACGCCCGGCAAGCATGCCGACGGCGGCGGCTTGTACCTTGAAGTTACGGCGGCTGGTGGCCGCTACTGGCGCCTGAAGTACCGCCACGGCGGCAAGGAAAAGCGCCTGGCCTTCGGGGTCTACCCCACGGTGAGCTTGAAAGAGGCACGGGAGAAGCGCGAGGCGGCCAAGCAAGTCCTGGGGCGTGGCGAAGACCCCGGCGAAGCGCGCAAGGAGGAGAAAGCCCGCGTCGCCGTGGAAGCAGCCAACAGCTTCAAGGCGGTAGCCTTGGAGTGGCACAAGGCCAATGCGAAGCGCTGGGCCGAGATCACGGCAACCAAGACCATGAAGCACCTGGAGGCGGACGTGTTCCCCGCCATCGGCAATCGGCCGGTGTCGGCGGTCACCGCCCCCGAGTTGCTCGCGATGCTGCGCAAAGTCGAGTCGCGGGGCGCCGGCTACACGGCAACGCGCCTGCGCGAGTTTTGCGGGCAAATCTTCCGCTATGCCATCGCGACGGGCCGAGCCACCTACAACCCGGCGGGCGATCTGGTGCGCGCCATCGTCGCGCCCGAAGTGAAGCATCGGCCCGCCCTCACCGACCGCCGCCAGTTCGGCGAATTTCTGCGCGACCTGAAAGACTACCAAGCGGCGGACAAGTTGACCCTCCTGGCCACGCGCATGGCCCTACTCACCTTCGTGCGCTCGCAGGAGCTACGGCATGCACAATGGGAGGAAATCGACTTCGAGGCTTGCGAATGGCGCATCCCCGCCGCGCGGATGAAGATGGGCAAGGGGTTGAATCAGGCCCACGTCGTGCCGCTGTCTCAGGCCGCTATCGACACGCTGCGCGACATTCAGGCACTCACGGGCGACACCCCGAGCGTCTTCCCCAACGCCAACGGCGCGGATGGGTTCATGAGCGAGAACACCATAGGCCGCATGCTGGTGCGGATGGGCTACCAAGGCCGGCAGACCCTGCACGGCTTCCGTGCCTCTGCGCGCAGCCTGCTTTCCGAACGGGGCTGGAGCGTGGCCGCGCTGGAACGCCAGCTCGACCACGCCGAGCGCTCGAAGGTGGTGGCCGCCTACGCTCGCAGCGAACACTTGGACGAGCGCCGCAAGATCATGGATGACTGGGGTGCGCTGGTGACTTCACTGGAGACCGGCAACAATGTGGTGTCGCTCGGCAAGAAGGCTGCCTAAATACTGGCAAGCCACGCGCCGATCAGCATGCCTCCGGTAGAACCGCCACACTTGGTCAGCGAAACAGCCTCGGAAGCTCACGCAGCCATCTGGACAGGCGCTGCCAGTGGCAGTCCAAGACGCTCGTAGACGGTGGACTTCTTCACCGCCTGCGGCGGAAAGTCGGGATCCGCCACCAAGCCGGCCAGGCACTCAGGATCCTCCAGCAACTCGTTCTCCGACAGTTCCATGCGCTGGAACATCGCCCAATAGTCGGGCTTGTCGGCCCGGCGATGAAAGTCCAGAAGCTGATAGGTGAGTTCGCGTGCCGCCTCATCTGCGGTCCAAGTCAGCCGGTCCTCGGGCAGCGGCTCAACCAAGGCTCGCCGATAGGGGATGAGGCGTGCTTCGGCCTCCGTCAGGGGCTCCGACGTGGTGGCGCTACTGCTTGCGCCGCCGGCAGGGATGCGAGGTGCGGCCCACGGTAGGTCAGCTGGCCGCAGCTTCAGAAGCGAGTCGCGCAGCTCCTGGGTGGAGCGAACGTCGTCCTCGTTATATTTCTCGATGGACTCCAGTAGCGCTGGCTCGCCGGTTTCCTTCCAGCGCTCGTACCAGACGATGCTGGCGCCGGCGTTGGTGACGTCGCCCTCGCGCGCCTCCAAGTAGAAGTGCTCGATGTTCTTGATGGAGTAGCGCGGCTCCGAAACCATGATGCCTTCGCGCACTACCTGATACAGGTCGACGAGCACGCCGCGGCGCAGCCAGTTGTCCACCTCGGCCTCGCGCTTCGCATGCAGCGTCATCAGCTTCTTGAGGGCGGTTTCCTCGTACTTGGCATAGTGATAGACGTGGGCGCCCGGGTAGCTCATGTAGAACAACAGATGAAAGTCCAGCGTGCCCTTGCTTCTGCTGATCGGCATGGTCTCCTGAAAGTCCAGGGCGCAGCACCACAGGTGCGAGACGTCCGGGGAATCAAAGCCGCATGGTCACGATTCGGCACGCGCCGCGGGGCGCTGCCCGCGACCCCGACGGCGAGCGCCGGGGCATCGAACAGCCAGAGTGGTTGATGCCACCACAGGCCAAGATGCACCAGCACCTCGTCCTTGAAAATGCCTTGCTGCCGAAGCAGCCGGCAGCGTCAGTTTCGAGGAGATGCCGATGCTTGCACTGATAGAGAAAGAAGGATGCAATCAGTAGTCCCAGATGACCGGCACCCAGCGGAAAGCGTCCCCATCAACCGCGACACGGCCGACGGATGGGAATGGAAGGTGTGCGGCCACCAGCAACCCACGGTTCTCCGCAAGCTCTCGGAAGAGGCCAACTCGAACACGTGTTGATTCCTCAGGGTCGTGTTCGAAACCGTTCTGCCAGTCGGGGTGATCGAACCCGACCGGGAACATGGCATCGCCGGCGAAGAGGAGCCGCTCCCCTTCAGACACCAATTCGACCACGCTGTGCCCCGGCGTATGGCCACCCGTGAGGCGAACGAACACACCTGGTGCAACCTCGTGCTTGTCCTTGAAGATCCGAAGTCGATCGCGATACTCGTCGTGGAAGCTGGTCGCGGTCGTCCGGAGCACGGGAGGCACCGGATTCGGCATGACGGTCTGGGAGAAATCAGGCGCCGTCCAGAACTCCACCTCGGCAGCGGCAACGTGGATGCGCACGTCCGGGCGCAGCCGATCCCTGACTTCGGGGACCAAGAGCCCGCCCACATGATCCATGTGCATGTGGGTGATGATCACATCGGTCACGTCCTCGAGCCTGATGCCTGCGGCTTCCAGCCGCCGGGGAAACTGTCCGGCGCGCGGAAAGCCCGAGAACTGGCCTCCCAGCCCGGCGTCAATGAGGATGGTCTGGTCTCCACTTCGAGCGACCATGACATTGAGCGGCCAGTCGAACTTGTCCGGCGGCATGAACATGTGGTCGAGCCATTGCGCGAGGTCGGCCGGATCCACGTTGGTGGCCATGGTGGACGTCGGCAGCGGAAGCACCCCGTCGCTGACCACCAGCGCGTCGATCTTGCCGATCTGCAGCGCATAGCGGGACGGGACCAGGTCATCGGCCTGCGGGGTCGTCTGTTGGGGGGGATTGGCTACTGAAGGCATTGTGGAATCTCCAAAGTGATGGCCCAGCCACCGGGGCCGGAAGCGGCTGGCAACGGGTCGGGATCGCCCTCCTGCCTCAGGGGCTGTCGGGCACCAATCACGGCGAAAGGCCGGACGACATGAAGCGTAGGCATCCAGGGTCTGGGCTGGTAGATCTGCCTGGGGCTGCACACCGTTGCCGGATGCACACCAATCGCCTCCGCAAGAAGTGGGTCGCCCTCGTTTCAAGGACGCACCGCGAAGGGGGAGGAATGACGCCACAGCGCTCCTTCCTGCCTGGCAGCAAGGCGGGCGATTCGTACCATGGCCCCTGAGCCCCGCCCCCCCTGTGCCCCGAGGAAGCAAACCCGGCATCGGCGGCCCATGGCATTGACAGATGGCACAGCTCAGACGCGGGCGACCATCTCGCTGACCGCCATCACGTGAGCGGTCGTGCTTCGAATTTCCCGGCAAGCTGCTCGCTCAGAGCCCACAGACGCTCGGCCTGGATGTGGTCCATCGCCCAGGTTCGAACGCCCGATCGCCCGGTCTCCCCGTCCTCGGCCAGGCGCGCGATATTGCAGTCCTCGCAGTACAAGCCCCCCACTCCCTGCAACAAGGGACTGATCGCGCACCAGAGGGCGGTTGCCGCCCCCTGGGCGGGCGTCTTCAGGTCGCGCTCCGGCGCCACGACGAGCCCGCCGTCCGCATCGTGCACGCCGAAGGCGGCGATCTCTTCCAGCGTCAGGTGCCGCGCCAGGGGGCCCAGCACCGAGCCCGGATGGACCGAGAACGCTCGCACGCCCGCCACGCGACCCCGCCGATCGAGGCCGACGGCGAACAGCGCATTGGCCGTCTTCGACTGCCCGTAGGCGATCCACTTGTCGTACGGCCGCCGCACGAACGAGACGTCGTCGAAATCCACCGGCGCCAGTTGATGCCCGCGGGACGACATCGAGACGACGCGCGCGTCGCCTGCCTCCAGCAGGGCCGGCCAAAGGGCTGCCGTCAGCCGGAAGTGGCCCAGGTGATTCACGGCGAACTGCCATTCCACGCCGCGCGGGTCGCGGGCGAAGGGCGTCGCCATGACGCCCGCGCTGTTGATCAGCAGGTGCAGCGGCCGCCGCATCGCCAGACAGCGCCCGGCAAAGGCTTCGATGGAAGCGGGGTCGGCGAGGTCCATGGCGTCCACGACGACGTTCGGCTCGTCATCGAGCGCCTGGCGTGCCCGCGCGAGGTCCCGCGCCGGCACGGTCACCTGCGCACCGGCGCGGGCCAGCGAGCGCACCATCTCCAGGCCCAGCCCCGAGTAGCCGCCCGTGACGATGGCGTGCTTTCCGTCCAGGCGGATGTCGGCCATGACATCGGCGGCAGTGCTGGCGGCATGGAAGGGCGAGGCAATCGGTGCCTGGGGAAAGATCGTCGTGTGCATGGCAAGAAAAAAAGAGGTGATGAGACCGGTGCCGTCACTGTGAACCCGCAAGACTGGACGTGGAAGCCTCGTTCTGCTCGATTCATGTCGAGATAATCCACTCATGGCCGATCCGCTCTCGGATACCCTGTCGCTGCTCGATGCCCGGTGCGAGCTGTCCACAGGCCTTTGCGCAGGGGAGCGCTGGGGCGTTCGCGTCGGCCGGTACGAAGGCCTCAAGTTCAACGTCGTCCTGCAGGGCAGCGCCTGGCTGGTGCCCGAGGGGGCCGCCGCGGTGCCCCTGGCGGCCGGCGACTGCTTCATGCTCGGCGGGGGCGCACCGTTCGTCCTCGCCAGCGCGCCGGACGTGCCGCCGCGCGACGCCGCCGAGGTCTTCGCCGGCGCGCCGGAGGGCGGCAGCGCCCGCATCGGGTCGGGGAAGGACTTCTCGGTGGCCGGCGGCAGGATGGTCCTGGCGCCGGCGTCGGCCGGCCTGCTGGTCGGCGCCCTGCCCGCGCTCATCCACCTGCCCGCCTCGTCCACGGCCGCGCAGACGGCCCGCTGGCTGCTCTCGCAGTTCGTGCACGAACTGCAAGCAGGTGGCCCGGGCAGCCGCACCCAGGCCACGCATGCGATGCACATGATCTTCGTCGAGCTGATGCGCATGCAGCTCGCATCGCCCGGCGGCGTGCCGGCGGGCTGGCTGTCCGCCCTGGCGGACGAGCGGATCGGCCGCGTCCTCGAGGCACTGCACGGCGAGCCGCTGCGGCGGTGGACGCTGCCCGAGCTGGCCGCGATCGCGCGGCTGTCCCGCTCGGGCTTCGCCCTTCGCTTCAGGAAGGTCGTGGGACGCCCGCCGCTCGACTACGTGCTGACGCTGCGCATGCACATCGCCGCGCGCGACCTGCGGCAGCAGCGCAAGCCGGTGGCCGCCATCTCGCAGGCGCTCGGCTACTCGTCCGAAAGCGCCTTCGGCAGCGCCTTCAAGCGCGTGTTCGGCTGCGCGCCGCGGACCTACGCGCCCCGGCGGCCCGGCACGCCCGCCTGAGCCGCATCGGCACGCGGAGGCAGGAAGCCGCGGGCGCTCGCCAGGTCCGGCCACGGCAGGACGGTCTCTCCCGAGACCAGCCACCGGCCGTCGACCTTTCTCAGGCGCAGCTCGTACAGTGCCGCGTCCGCCCGCTCGCTCATGCGCCGGTACAGGATGGCGGTGGCGGTATCGCCCTGCTCCTCGACGTGGAGGATGCGCTTCTCGGTCGACAGGGGCGGCTCGCCGGCATCCCGGCGGCTGCGGAACTCGGCCATCATCTCGGCCTTCGAGAAGCGCGCGACCTCGCCCTGCGGGGTCAGCACCAGGAAGCCGAGGTCTTCGGTGTACAGGCGCTCCATCTGCTCCATGCGGTAGTGGCTGCCTGTCTCCGCAAGTTCGTCGATGAAGGCGGAAATCTCGGGGTTGACGGTGGTGTTCACTTTTGAATCTCCTGGAATGGCCGCGAGGACCGGAGCCTCGAATCTGGCGGCGGGCGCCGCCGTTGGGTAGACCGGCTTCGGACAAACACCGTTGCCCGGACGGACAAGGTGCGAACGCCCACGGTGCCGATGGCTCACCACCGTGTCGCATCCCTGCGATCTACCGCTGCGGCCGGGCTCTTTCTACGATGCCGCTGAACACAGGCACCCGTTTCCAACGAAAGGAGCGCGCCATGGTCACGCAGAGGATTGGCAGGCCCGTCCAGGTCCTGGACGACGAGGCATGGCACGGCTACCAGAGGACGCGCCTGCTGCAACGGCACGCGCAGCTCGGCCGGCATTTCGCACTGGACTGCGCCGGCCTCGTGCGGCGCCTGGCATGCCCGCAGGGCACGCCCGCCTCCGTCAACGCCGCGCCCGCGGCCGGCGCGGCGCGATCGGAGAGGGTTCAGGCGATCGGACACCTCGTGCGCGTCGCCCCGCTGCCCGGCCAGTGCGGGTGGCAGTGGTTCGCCCGATGAGCATGGGCGCTGCGGGCAGCGCCTCATCCAGGTGCCTGCCTCGATGCCGATGAGGCGCAGGCGAAGTAGCCGGCGGTGGGGGCGAACAGCGGCCCCGGGCATTCGTCCCGCCGCAGCCACTGCCAGCCCGCGCACTTCGACGGCTCCCTGAGCTGCGCGTCGCCGCCGGCATCGCCGCAGACGTACAGCGTGAGGTAGCGCCGCCCGCCGTCCACATGGCTGAACCAGCCCTCGGCCCGGGCATTCGACAGGTGCAGGCCCGTCTCTTCGAGGAGTTCGCGCGCCGCGCACGCGAACGGATCTTCGCCGGGCTCCAGATGGCCTCCCGGAAACCCCCAGGTGCCGCGCCCCAAAGCGCTGCGCCGCAGTCCGAGCAGGTAGCGTCCGTCCCGCCGGATCGCCACGCCGACGCCGAGAACGGTCTCGAGCGGCACACTGCTTGTGGAATTCACGTTCATCGAATGCTTTCGAGGGCGTCGAGGATGGCCTCGGGCGTGGCGGGCGCACGCAGCGCAGGCGCCTTGGCATGGCCGCCTGCGGAGGCGACCGCGTCCCATATGGCAAGCCACACGGACACGGCCAACTGCAGCGGAGGCTCGCCGACGGCCTTGGAGCGGTGCACGGTGTCCTCGGCGTTCTCGTTCTCGAAGAACGCAACGCGGAAGTCCGTCGGCACGTCACGCGAGGTCGGTATCTTGTAGGTCTGGGGGGCGTGGGTCAGCAGGTACCCGTCGTCGCGCCAGGCCAGTTCCTCGGTGGTGAGCCAGCCCATGCCCTGGACGAAGCCGCCTTCGACCTGGCCGCGGTCGAGCGCCGGGTTGAGCGAACGCCCGACGTCCTGCAGGATGTCGACCCGCTCCACCTGGAGTTCGCCGGTGAGCAGGTCGATGCTCACTTCGCTGCAGGCCGCGCCATAGGTGTAGTAGTAGAACGGGCGGCCCTTGAACGCGTCGAAGTCGTATGCGACCTTGGGAACGCGGTAGTAGCCCGTCGCCGACAAGGACACCTGCATCGCGAAGGCGTGCCCGCACAGTTCGGCGAAGGCCATGCCGCGGCCGCCGCATCGGGCCCGGCCGTGCGCGAACCACACCTCGGCCGGCGTGCAGTTCCACAGCGCTGCCGCAACCCGCGTGAGACGCTGCCGCAGCTCCCGCGCGGCGTTGAAGGCGGCCATGCCGTTCAGGTCGGTGCCGCTGCTGGCGGCGGTAGACACGGTGTTGGGCACCTTCGCCGTATCGGTGGCGGTCACGAACACGTCGCCGGCGCGCAGCCCCAGTTCGTGCGAGACGATCTGTGCGATCTTGGTGTGGAGTCCCTGCCCCATCTCGGTACCGCCGTGGTTCACGCTGACGGTTCCGTCGACGTAGATCTGGACCAGCGCGCCGGCCTGGTTGAGGCAGGTGGCGCCGAAGCCCACGCCGAACACCGCCGGCACCAGCGCAAGGCCGCGGCGGATCCAGCGGCTGCCGCCGTTGAACGCCTCGACGGCCTGCCGGCGCGCCCGGTAGCTGCAGTCCTGCTCGAGTCGATCCACCAGTGCGGGCAGCACGTTGTCCTCGAGCACGAAGCCGTAGTGCAGGCGGGCTCTCTCGCCCTGCGCCAGCAGGTTGCGCTTGCGCAGATCGAGCGCATCGATCCCCAGCTTCAGCGCCAGGTCCTGCATGGCCGCTTCCATGCCGAGCACCCCCTGCGGCCCGCCGAACCCCCGGAAGGCGGTGGCCGATTGGGTGTGGGTGCGGGCGCGGAACGACGTGCAATGGAAGTGGGGCACGAAGTACGCATTGGTCGCGTGAAAGACCGCGCGGTCCGCAACGGCCCCGGAATAGTCGGCCGACCAGCCGCAGCGCACGAGGTGGTCGAAGGAGGCGGCAGTGAGCCGGCCCGCATCGTCCACCGCCACCTGCCAGCCGATGCGGAAATCGTGGCGCTTGCCGGTGATCATGAAATCGTCGTCGCGATCGGGCCGCAGCTTCACGGGGCGGCCCAGCGCCGCAGCCGCCAGGGCGGCCAGGGCCGCGAAGACATAGCACTGCGACTCCTTGCCGCCGAAGGCGCCGCCCATGCGCCGGCATTGCACGTTGACCCGGCCCAAGGGCCACCCCAGGGTCCGGGCGACGATCTGCTGCACCTCGCTCGGGTGCTGAGTGGCGCAATGCACGACCACGCGGCCGTCTTCCGCCGGCAGGGCATAGGCGATCTGCCCCTCCAGATAAAAGTGCTCCTGGCCGCCTATGTCGACGCATCCGGTGGAAACCATGGACGCGTGCGCGAGCGCATTTATGACATCGCCGCTGCTTGCAACACGCGCGGGAACCGCCTCCATCCCCTTTTTGCGTGCAGCCGTTGCGTCGACAACGGCCGGCAGCAGCGCTGTCTCCACCTTGGCCAGGCGCGCGGCGCGGCGCGCCGCCACGCGGGTTTCGGCGACGACGAGAAACAACGGCTGCCCCCAGTACGAGACATTCTCGTGGGCCAGCAGGCATTCGTCCCTGACGATGATGCCGTGGAGATTCGATCCCGGGATGTCGTCGGCCGTGAGCACGCGCAGGACACCGGGGTGCGCGCGCACCCTCGAAAGATCGAGCGCCAGGATGCGCCCACTGGCCACAGGCGCGAAGCCGATGGCGGCGTGTGCTGTGCCCTGCGTCTCGGGCAGGTCGTCGGTGTAAGGCGCCAGCCCGGCGACGTGCATGTGGGCACTGTCGTGTGCCCGGGCGTCGCCGACACGCGATCCCGCGGCGTCGATGGCGGCGGTCATGGCTCGGCCTCTTCCTGGCATTCGAGGCGGGCACGCTCCGTGCCCTCGAACTCCAGCGCCGCGCGCAGCAGGAGGTTGCCGGCCACGCGCATGCGGTACCCGGCGCTGGCGCGGTGATCGGACAAAGGTGTGAAATCGTCGGCCAGCGCGGCAGCGGACGAGGTCATGGCGGCCGCGTCGAGCGTGCGGCCGCGCAAGGCGGCCTCCACCCCCCGCGCTCGCTTGGGCGTCGCCGCCATGCCGCCCAGTGCGATCCTCGCGGCGGTGACGCAACCGTCGCCGTCCAGCCGCAGCGCGAGCGCCATGCTGACCGCCGAGATGTCGTCGTCACGCCGCTTCGAGACCTTGTAGGCACGCACGAACAGGTTGTTTCCTCGCGCCGGTACGTCGATCGCCTCGATGAACTCGTCCGGCCGCAGCGCGGTGCGCTGGTAGCCGAGGTAGAAGTCTTCGATCGCCATGGCCCGGCGCCCGGCGGCGCCGCGCAGCAGCAGGCGCGCGCCGAACGCCATCAGCACCGGCATCGAGTCGCCGATGGGCGAGCCGTTGGCGATGTTGCCGCCCAGCGTGGCGACGTGGCGCACAGGCGGCGACGCGAAGCGCTGCCATAGCTCCGCCAGCTCGGGAAAGTCGCGCGCCAGCGCCTCGGCAGCGTCCTCGAGCGGCAGCGCCGCACCGATGCGCAGGCCATGGCCGGTCCGGACGACGCCCCGCAGGTCGCCGACACCGGCAAGGTGGATCACCTTCGGCAGCGCGCGCAGCTGCTTCGTCACCCACAGGCCGACATCGGTGCCGCCGCCGAGCAGCACGGCCTCGGGATGCGCCTGCCGCTGCGCGGCGAGTTCGTCACTGCTGGCGGGGAACATCACGGTCTCCCCGTGGCTTTCGAGCACCCGCGGCGCGGCGTCGACGAGCGTTCGCACGCGCTGCAGCAGCGATGCATCGGCCGCCGCGTCGCGTGCGATCCGCGGCAGGCGGTACATGGACCGGGCGGCGCGCAGGATCGGCGCGTAGCCGGTACATCGGCACAGGTTGCCGCTGAGCTGGCGATGGACCTGTTCGACCGGCGTGGGCTGAGGGTGCCGCAGGTAGTGCTCGTAGAGGCTGACCACGAAGCCGGGCGTGCAGAAGCCGCACTGCGAGGCATGCTCCTCGACCATCGCAGCCTGTACCGGGTGCAGGGCGGACGGGCACCCGATGCTCTCGACCGTCACCAGCAGCCTTCCGTGAACGGCGCTCAGCGGAAGGAAGCATGCGTTGACGCTGCGCCAGCGCACGCTGTCGCGGGAAGACGTGAACTCCCCGAGCAGGACCAGGCAGGCGCCGCAATCCCCTTCGGCGCATCCTTCCTTGGTGCCGGTCAGCCGCCGCTCTTCGCGAAGGTGCTGCAGCAGCGTGTGCGCATTGCCCTTCCATCCGGCGTGGACGATGCGCCCGTCATGGCCGTAGATGATGCTTGCGGAATGCATTGGCCTGGCCTTTCGATTTCATTTCGAAACAGTGTGTAGCTTAAATATATTCGCTACACTGTGTTCCGTAAAGTCAAAAGCAGCATCGCCATGCCGGATCGTCAGGATTGCACCGAGCCCAACGAGCCCACGCTGGGCCGGCCACGCAGCGCCGATGCCACCAAGGCCGTCCGGGCGGCAGCGCTGGCGCTGGCGTACGAAGGGGGCGTCCACCATGCCACGGCGGTACGTATCAGTGAGCGCAGCGGCGTGGCGAAGACCACCCTCTACCGCCGCTGGCCGAATGCAGCCGCCATCGTGATGGACGCGTTCCTGGACGAGGTATCGCCGTTGATCCGCTACCGGCGCAAGGCCGACGTGCGTGCGACATTCGTCGCCGCCATCAAGGAGCTGGCGCGGGCGTTGCGCGGGCCGCGAGGCGATCTGCTCCGTCACCTGCTGGGCGCCGCGCAGAGCGATGCCGAGCTGCAGAAGGCGTTCTGGAACCAGTGGATCGCGCCACGGCGCGAGCAGGCGAAGGCGGTGATCGCCGAAGCGAAGGCGCTCGGGCAACTGCGCGACGACGTCGACGAGGACGTGCTCATCGACACCCTCTTCGGCGCCGTCTACTACAGGCTGATGATTCCGTACGCCGAAATCTCGGGGGCCTACGTCGAGGTGCTCGTGAAGCAGGTCTTCTCCGGCGCCTCGGCACCCCTCCCCTAGGGCCCGTCATGCGAGCACGACCCGAAGAAGCGCTCGACGTTCGCTGGCATTTCGGAGACTTCACCCTCCGGGAGACGCAGCGCCGGCTCGAGCGCGACGGGCAGGCGGTGCGGCTCGGGCCGCGCTCCTTCGACCTGTTGCTCCTGCTGCTCCAGCGTGCCGGGCAGTTCGTCAGCAAGGACGAGCTTCTCTCCACGGTCTGGGCCGGCGTCGTGGTCGAGGACGGGAGCGTGCGCGTTCACATGTCCACGCTCCGGAAGGCCCTGGGCAGGCCGGACGATGGCGACGGTTGCGCGGAATGGATCACCACCGTTCCCTTGCGGGGCTATCGCTTCAACGGGCGGGTCCGCCGCGAGGTACCCGATGCATCGCCCGGCGCCCCGCCGCGGTCGGCTCCCCCTTCGTTCGCAAGGCTGCCGGTGCGGCTGTCCGGGCTCGTGGGTCGGGAGGCGGACGTGGAAGACGTGCTCGCATCGCTCGAAAGCCAGCGGCTGGTCACGATCGCCGGCACGGGCGGCATCGGCAAGACCAGCGTCGCGATCCATGCCGTCGAGCGCTACCAGCTGACGCATGGCGCCCAGGTCGCCTTCGTCGATCTCGCCCCGCTGATCTCCCGGGACCACGTGCTCGGCACCATCGCGCGTGCGGTGGGTGCGCCCGCCGACCTTCCCGATGCCCTCGGCGCCATGACGCAATGCCTGGCGGGCCGGGACGTGCTCTTGCTGATCGACAACTGCGAGCACGTGGTGGATTCGCTGGCGCCGCCGGTCGCCGGCCTGCTGTCGGCATTGCCTCGGCTGCGCATCCTCGCGACCAGCCGCGAACCGCTGCGCGTGCCCGGCGAATACGTCCTCAGGCTGTCCGCGCTCGCGATACCGGATGCGCAGTGCCTCTCTCTCTCCGAAGCCATGCGCTGGCCCGCCGTCGAACTGCTCGTCGAGCGGGCGAGGGCTGCGGGCGCGGGCGGTTTCGTGGATTCGCACGGCCCCCTGCTGGCGGCGATCTCGCGGCAGGTCGACGGCATCCCCCTGGCCATCGAACTGGTGGCGGCACGCCTGGGCGTCCAGTCCATCGAGGACCTGGCGCGCCGGCTGGACAGCCACCTGCGGCTCTACGCCCTCGACAGTCGCGCCGCCCTCCCGCGGCACCGGACGCTGGCGGCGGCCCTGGACTGGAGTGTTGCCCTGCTGGACGATGCGGAACTTCGGGTCTTCCGCCGGCTGTCGGTCTTCCGGGGCCGCTTCGACGTCGCATCCGCGCTCGGCGTCACCGCCGGCGACATGAACCAGGAGGCGGCATTCGATGCGCTGGTCTCGCTGGTCAACAAGTCGCTGGTCTTCTTCGACGGCAGCGACACCGTCGCGCCCTACCGCCTGCTCGACACGACGCGCAGCTACGCCGCCGAGCTGCTTGCGCGCAGCGATGAACGTCCCTCGTTGCTGCAGCAGCATGCGGCGTTCATGCTCGACCTGATGAAGGCGGCGACGGAGGACCTGCAGGAACTGACGGAGCACGCATGGAGCGACCGGTACGCCTACCGCCTGGACGACGTGCGATTCGCGCTGGACACCTGCCTGGTACGGCAACCCGATGCCGGAACGGCCGCTTCGCTCGCGATCGCGTCGGCGCCGCTCTGGTTCCGCCTGTCGGAAGTCAGCGAGTACCTGGGGTGCATCCGCGCGGCGCTGGACCATGTCCATCGGTCGCCGGCGCCCGACCGCCTGGCGGCCGGCCGGCTGGAGATCGCGCTCTACAACGCGCTGTGGCACACCGGCGGCGCGCTGGCGGAAATGACGCAGGCCTGCGAGCGGGCGCTTGCCGGCGCACTGGAGTTCCAGGTGCCGGCCCTGGAGTTTCAGGCCCGATGGGGCCTTTGCGCACTGAACATCACGCGCGGCGAGTACGCGCCGGCGCTGCGGCACGCCGAAATCCTGAACGACCACGCAGGCCGTTCGCACAAGCCTGTGACGCGGAATCTGTCGCAGCGGATGCTGGCGCTCGCCAGCCATTTGTGCGGCGCGTTCCCGAACGCCGAGGCGCATGCCCGCGAGGCCGCCGCCGTGGACGAAGCGACCCGGCGCCATCGCGACAACGCGTTCCAGCCCGATGCGCGGACCACGGCCGTGGCCATCCTGGCCAGGACACTCTGGATCCGGGGCGACGGCGATCTCGCCATGCGCACCGCGCGCCAATGCAGGGAAGAGGCGGAAGCGCTCGGGCACGCCCTGTCCCTGTGCGTTGCGCTGTTCTGGATCTGTCCGGTGGCCATCTGGGCAGGCGAGCGGACGGCGGCGCGCGGCTGCATCGACAGGATGCTGCAGGTGACGGAATCCAGGGGCTTCGCCTACTGGCACCAGTGGGCGCTCTGCTACGACGATGCGTTGAAGCTCGACGAGGTCGTCGATCGGGCGGCACATGTCGAGGAAGTCCGCGCAAGGCTCCCGGCCCTGGACGGGCCCCGCAGGGAGATGCTCGCCACCTTCTGCGACGAATGGATCGATGACGGCCTGGTCGCGCGTGCGATGCGTGGCGAGGCGCAGTGGTGTACGGCCGAGGTGTTCCGCTCCGCCGGGCGGCGCCAAGAGCGGCGGGACGATGCCGCCGGCGCCGAGGCGCTCTACCTGCGCGCCCTGGCGCTTGCGCGTTCGCAAGGCGCAAGCGCATGGGAATGGCGCGCGGCACGGGCCTTGGACGATCTGGCGTGCGCCGTTCCTCGATGAACCGGACGATCCAAGTCGGCGAGCGCAGCGAAGCCCTCAGGGCACCCGAGGAACTGGCCTTGCCAGGCCTCTGGGTGCGCCACCCGCATCGCATGAAACGGCTGGCACGCAGCGGTTCCAAAGGCCGCGGAGCAGGCCGTGCCAGGGCACCCGTGGAACCGGCTTTGCCGGGCCACCGGGTGCGCCCCCCTCCCGCCGAAGGCGAGAGAGGGGGGAGCCGCGAAGCGGCTTGGGGGGTGTTTCAATTCAGCGCGATGCCGCCGTCCACGCGCAGGTCCATGCCGGTGATGAAGCGGCTGTCGTCGCCCGCCAGGAACAGCGCGGCACGCGCCAGCTCGTCGGCCTTGGCGAGACGGCCCAGCGGGATGGCCGACGCCATGCCCTGCTCGAACGCGGGCCGGTCCGCCTCGGACACGCCGAGCTTCTCCAGGATCGGCGTGTCCGTCGGCCCCGGGCTCAGCACGTTGACGCGGATGCGCCGCGCCTTCAGCTCCAGCGCCCAGTTCCGCGCGAACGCGCCGATGGCGGCCTTCGTGCCCGCATAGACCGCGTGGTTCTCCAGGACCTTCGCGCTCGCGATGGAGCCCGTGAGGATGATCGACGCGCCCTCGCGCATCAGCGGCAGCGCCCGGGTGACGCCGAAGAACACGGCGCGCGTGTTGGTGGCGAACTGCGCGTCGTAGCTGGCCGGCGTGACCGCGGGCGAAGGCTCGATGTTGTTCATCCCCGCGTTGGCCATGTAGATGTCGATGGCGCCGAAGCGGGCGGCGATCTCCGACGCGACGCGCTCGTGCGTGGACAGGTCGCCGACATCGCCCACCACGCCGTGCGCCGCCGCGCCCAGTTCCGCCACGGCGGCCTCCACCGCCGGCGCGCGGCGCCCCACGATGACCACGCGTGCGCCTTCCGCGACGAAGGCCTTGGCGGCCGCCAGGCCGATGCCGCTGTTTCCTCCGGTGACCACGGCGACTTTTCCGGATAGCTTGCTCATGCAGATTCCTTGGTTTCAGACGAGCCGTGAATCTAGGGGCCTGCGCAGGCCTCGGGTAGCGCCTGCACGGGACAAACACTTGTTCCCGCGCGGCACGGCGGCGCCTGCGCTCCGGTGTTTCGCAGGTCGTCGATCACCGTCCTCACGATCGCGGCAAGGAAGGCCTCGCGCGGATAGTCCCGCGATGCCGCGAGGTGCCGGACAAGGGGGTTCGGATGCTGCGCCAGCGGCAGCACGTAGGCCCAGTGGTCGGCGTCCGCCTCGGCCAGCAGCCTCGAGCCGGGCAGCAGCATCCGGCCCGCGGGGATCTGCCCGTCGTTCCTGCGGTCCGAGGCGCTCAGCCGGTCGAAGAAGGGCACCAGCGCGGGGGCGACGTTCTTCCGCGCCGTGTACGCCACGACGGAGTAGGTGCGCACGCCGGGCGGCAGCCGGTGGCGCGCCAGCCAGCTCGCCCTTTCCTCCGTCGCCAGGCTGCGTATCTCGCCGCCGCCGGAGGCCGGGCACCCCAGCACCGCCCACAACGGCGCGAGCGCGCCGTACAGCGCGGCGGAGCCGTCCGCGAGCGGCGTGCCCATCACCGCGCCGGACACCGAGACCAGCGCCCTGACCTTGGGCGACAGGCGCCCCTCGCCCTGCAGGCGGTCGAGTGCCAGCAGGGTGTCGGCGACGCCCTTGGAGTAGGCGATCAGCAGGATCTCCCGCACTTCGGGACGCAGGGCCTCGGCGTGCAGCTGCGCGGCGATGAGGCCGGCGTTGCGCACCGACGAGGCACGCCCGGGGACCTGCAGGGCGCGTACGTGCCCGAGGGTCGCCCGCAGGTACGCATATCCCTGCGTGTGGCTGTCCGGCCGCGCGCGGCGCCGCCCATCGCTGAACGGCAGGGACTGGTCGTCCACGCAATCGCCCAGCAGCCCGGGGACGATGAGCACCCGCAGGCCCTCGGGCGCGGCGAACGGCGCCGGCCCGGCCGTCGCCGCGCGCGCCGCATGGTGCAGCCACCTCGACGGCTCCGGGTCCTGATGCCGCCGCGCCAGCTCCTCGCCCAGCCGCTGCGCGAACGCGGGCCGCATGTCGGCGATGCCCGCGTGCTCGAAGGGCAGCGTGGCCGCCAGGCCAGACGGCAGGCCGGCAGGCTGCGCGCACGCCGTCGCCAGCAGGACGGCAGCCAGGCCGATGCAGCGCCGCATGCCGCCAGGGCCTGTGAATGCCATGGAAGGGGTCGCGAAGCTCATCCTAGGGCGCACGCGTCGATGCGACCGGCCCGTCGACCGCGATGCGCGGCCGCACCGACATGCCCACGCGCAGGTGCCGGGCCGCCGCCTGGCCGGGCAGGATGCGGATGCGCACCGGCAGGCGCTGCACGATCTTGGTGAAGTTGCCGGTGGCGTTGTGCGGCGGCACGGGGGAGAAGCTCACGCCGCTGGCAGGGCCCAGGCTTTCCACCCGGCCCTTCAGGCTCGCGCCCGGCAGGGCATCGACGGCGATGTCCACCGGCTGCCCGACCTGCACGCGGCCCAGCTGCGTCTCGCGGAAGTTCGCCTCCACGTAGAGCGCGTCCAGCGGCACCAGCGTCAGCAGCGGCTCGCCCACGCGGGCATGGCCGCCGACCCTGGCCCTGCGCTGGGCGACCACGCCGTCCACAGGCGCCGCGATGCGCGCGTAGGACAGGTTCAGCTCGGCGTCGGCCCGGGCCGCCCGGGCCCTCGCCAGCTCGGCCCGAAGGATCGGCAACTGCTGCTCGGCCGCACGCAGCGCCGCCTGGTCGCGCTCGCGCGCCGCGCGCTGGATCTCCAGCTCCGCCCGGGCCTGCTCCAGCGCCTGCACCGTCCCCGAGCCATCCCGCGCCAGGTTGTCGAAGCGCTGCCGGTTGGCCTGCGCGAGCCTGAGCCGGGCCGCGGATGCGGCCACGGCGGCCCGCGACTGCCCGATCACGCTGGTCTGCCGCTCGATCTGCGCCGCGAGGCTGTCGACGGCCGAGCGCGCGGCATCGACCGCGATGCGCAGCCGCCGGTCGTCGATCTCCACCAGCGGCGCGCCGGCCGGCACCGCCTGGTTGTCGTCCACCGAGACGCGGCTGACGATGCCGGCCACCTGCGGCGCGACGACGGTCAGGTCGGCCTGGACGTAGGCGTCGTCGGTGGCCTGCCACGGCGCCTCCGACTCGTGGCGCTGGAGCACCGCGACGGCGCCCGCGATGGCCAGGGCGGCGGCAGCCGCGGCGCCGATGCGGAAGCGGGAACTGGAACTCATGGGTGGACGCTCTTCGACGGAAGGGAGGATGCGGGGCCCGCAGGTGCAGGCATGCGCTGGAGCATGAGCACCGCGGGGATCAGGAGCAGCGCCAGCACGCCGAACACCCGGTAGACGTCGGCGGCGGCCAGCACGTTGGCCTGCAGGGCGACGGTCTCGGCCAGGCCCGGCGGTCCCGCCGGGGGCCAGGGCAGCCTCGCCAGCAGACGGCCGGCCCGGTCCAGCAGCATCTCGTGGTGGAAGCGCCCCCGCACGGCCAGCAGCTGGCCGATGACCGAGCCTCCCAGCAGCGCACCGAACGCACGCAGGGTGTTGACGATGCCCGCCACGTGGGCGCCCTCCACCGGCTGCACGACGCTCGTGGCCAGGAAGAGCAGCGGAACGATCGCCATCGGCTGGCCGATGGCGTGGAGCATCGCGGCCGCGGCGAACTGCGGGACCCTCCATTCGCCGGTGATCCCGCTGGCCAGCCAGCAGCCCGCGGCGATGCAGGCCAGCCCGGCGGCGAAGACGTGCCGTGCATCCACCCGCCGCTGGTACAGCAGCTGCGCGACGGCGGAGCCCAGCGCCAGCTGGGGCAGTCCCACCATCAGCCCGATGGGTGCGCTCTGCTCGATCCGGAAGCCCTGCAGCGGCCCGAGCAGGTTCGCCGGCAGCGCGACGGCGGTGGCGCAGACCATCAGCAGCAGCACGAACACGCCGAAGCCGAGCCCCAGGTTGCGGCGCCCGAGCATCTGCAGGCGGATGAAGGGGGCCGGATGCCGCCATTCGCTCGCCGCGAAGATCAGGACGAACACCGCGGCGCCCAGCGTCGCGGCGGTGACCAGCGGCGAGCGGAACCCGTCCAGCCGGACGCCCTGGTCCAGGGCGACGGCCGCCAGCGCCAGGCCCGGCGCGCCCGCCGCCAGCCCCAGCCAGTCGGCCTGCCTCAGGCGCTGCGGCGCCGCGGGGTCCTGCGGGATCCCCCAGGCCACCATCGCCATCGCGGCCAGGCCGATGGGCACGACGTGCCAGTAGACCCAGCGCAGGTCCTCCAGCCGATCGACGCAGGCCGCCGCAAGCCACAGCGCCACGTTGGGCGAGAAGGTGGCCGTCAGCGCGTACAGGGCCAGCCCGTGGAGGTTGATCGCCGGCGGCAGGAAGCGCAGCGCGGCCATCATGAGCAGAGGGATCAGCGCGCCCGAGCACAGGCCGTGGAGCGCCCGCAGCGCCAGCAGCAGGTGCAGCTCGCGCACCCAGGGCATGAGCACCGACAGGGCCATCGCCGCGGCCAGCATCGCCAGGTGGAAGCGGCGCATCGAGAAGGTGATGGCGAACCACGTCGCGAACGGCATGACGGCCAGCTCGCCCGCCGCATAGGCCGTGCCCAGCCACGAGGCGTCGTCGCGCGCGAACCCCAGGTCGCCCTGGATGTCGGCCAGCGCCAGGGCTGGGACGCGGCCGTTCAGGCCCGCCACCATCGCCGCGAGCAGGATGCCGACCAGCCCGACGGCGAGCCGCGGACCGAACGCCGCCCGTGCCGGCGCTGGCGTCATGGCCCCTCCTCTTGCGGCGTGGCGGCGTCGGCCTGCAGCGCCGCGGACCACCCGCCGCCGAGCGCGCGATAGAGCGCGACCACCGACAGCGCGGAGGCGGTGGCGCAGTCGGCCAGCTCGGCCTCGCCGGCCAGGAGCGCGCGGTGCGCCACCAGGACCGAGGTGAAGTCGGCCGTCCCCTGCCGATAGGCGCGCCGCGCGACGTCCAGCGCAACCCGGCCCTGCGCCAGCGCGGCCTCCAGCTGGCCGTGGCGCGCCCGTTCCGTCCGGTGGGCGGTCAACGCCTCGCTCACCTCGTGCCATGCGCCCAGCACGGTCTGCCGGTAGGCGATGCCCGCCGCCCGGTGGCGCGCCTCGGCCAGTGCCAGCATGCCCACGAGCCTGCCGCCCTGGAAGACGGGCAGGTGCAGCGTCGGCCCGATCGCGAAGCGCCGCGCGCTCCAGCTCCCGAGGTCCGACAGTTCGGCGGCCTGGTAGCCGATGCCCGCCGCGAGCCCGATGCGCGGGTAGAAGTCCGCCTGCGCGGCGCCGATGTCCGCCACGGCCGCGCGCAGCCGGGCCTCGGCCTGCAGGATGTCGGGCCGGTTGCGGGCCAGGTCCGACGGCACGCCGACGGGCAGGCGCTGCGGCATGGCCGGCATCCCGGCGCCGGCGAGGCGCGCGTCCAGCGCGCCGGGCGGCATGCCCAGCAGCAGGGCCAGCGCGTTCGCCAGGTTGTCGCGCTGCTGCAGCCGCTGCGACTGGCGCGCCTCGATGCCCGCCAGGCTCGCGCGGGCTGCGGCCGCGTCCTGCCGGGTGGCGACCCCGTTGCGCTGCCGGCTGTCCGCCAGCCGCACCAGCTCCGCGGCGATGCGCCGGTTCTCCTGCCCGATGGCGATCTGCGCCTGGGCGCCGCGCAGCAGCAGGTACGTGCGCGCCACTTCGCCGGCCACCGACACCCTCGCCGCCGCCATGCCGAACGCGCTGGCGTCCAGCCTGGCGCCGGCGGCTTCGTCCAGGTGGCGCAGGCGCCCCCACAGATCCAGCTCCCAGCCGGCCTGCAGGCCCAGCGTCCAGCTGCTGGACGGCGCTGTCGGCGCCCCCAGGCGCACGAGCGGCGAATGGGCGCTCAGCGCCGAGCGCGTCTGGCTCGCCTCCGCCGCGACCTGCGGCCAGCGCACCGCCTGCGCCAGCCCCAGCAGCGCACGGCTCTCCGAGACGCGCTGCGCCGCCGCCTGGAGATCGAGGTTCGAACGCGCCGCCTCGGCCTGCAGGTCGCCGAGCGTGTCGTCGTGGAACAGGCGCCACCACTGCGCCGGCACCGGCGCCTCGCTCAGCGCCGACGCCGGACCCGCCCAGCGCGCGGCGGCATCGGGCTGGATGGGTGCGGGCGCCTGCAACTGCGGCGCCGCAGCGCAGCCCGCCAGCACCAGGGCCAGCGCGGAAACGGCATGAAGCGTGCGGCCCATGTCTACAGCCAGTCCTCGTCCACCAGTTGCAGCCAGAACCAGCTCGCGGCCTTGCGCATCCAGTCCATGTTGGGCTCCTCCGGCAGCACCGTCTCCCGGCCGTCGAGGCCGTACTCGGTCCAGCGCGTGCGGCCGCGCTCGTCGCGGCTGACGTGGTAGGCGCTGCGCAGCTTGTCGGCGTGCACCAGTTCCATGAACCTGGACACGAGCGTCGGGCTGTCGATCAGCAGTCCCGATTCGGTGTTCAGCAGCGCGGAGCGCCGGTCGAAGTTCATGGACCCGACGTAGAACCATCGCTCGTCGACCGCCGCCAGCTTGGAATGCAGGCTGCCCCTGGACGCCATGAACGACCCCAGCGTGTTGAACCGCGCCGTGAGCTGCGGGCTCATCTCGTAGAGATTCACCCCCAGGTCCAGCATCACGTCGCGGTAGACGACGTAGCGGGCATGCACCAGGGGCTCGTCCGTCGCGCCGGCGGCGTTCGTCACTAGCGTCACCTCGACGCCCCGCTGCCGGACGCGGCGCAGCACGTCGATGTCTTCCCGGCGCGGGACGAAGTACGGCGAGCCGATGAAGAGCTCCGACCGCGCGCCGGCGGCCAGCGCCTGGATCCTGTCGCTGACGAGCGGGCCTGCGGCCCGGCCGCGCACCTTCTCCGGCGGATCGGCCAGGACCTGCGCCCGCGCCCACACCAGGTCCAGCATGCGCATCGCGATCTGGTACCTCAGGGGCCAGTTGCCGAAGGCGTCCCGCTCTCCCGGCACCAGGTCCAGGGCCGCCACGGGGCCACGCGCCGCGCCCGCGGGCGGCGCAGGCGGCCGCAACGCCGTGATCGGGTAGCTGTGTTCGCTGTTCCAGTAGCTGTCGAACACGGCGGCCTGCTGCGGCACCACGGCCCCGGCCGCCAGCACGTCCATGTCGATGAAGTTCTCGTTCTTCGCACGCATGAAGTACTCGTCCGCCACGTTCCTGCCGCCCGAGATGGAAACCACGCCGTCCGCGATCAGCAGCTTGTTGTGCATTCGGTGGTTGATCCGGCGCAGCTCGTGCACGGAGCGGACGATGCGGGACGCGACGCTCCCCCCGCGGGCCGGCAGCGGGTTGAACAGCCGGACCTCGAATCCCGCCATGCTCCCGATGCGCAGCAGCGCGTCTTCCGCCTCGCCCAGGTTCAGGTCGTCCAGCAGCAGGCGCACGCGCACGCCGCGCCGCGCCGCTGCGCGCAGCGCGCGCATCACCTGGCGGCCCGACGAGTCGCACGCGAAGATGTAGTACTGCAGGTCCAGCGAGCGGCGGGCCGCGTCGATGACGGCCAGGCGCGCATCCAGCGCATGCGGCCCGTCATGCAGGAGCTGGAAGCCGGAATAGGCAGCCGGCGTGCCCTGCGGCGTGCTGGCGCGGACTGCCGCGCCCAGTTCGCCGTCCAGGTAGGGTGCCAGCGACAGCACCTCGGGCACGCTCCCGCGCGGGCCCAGGCTCGCGCAGGCCCCCAGCGCGACGGCGGCGAGGACGGCGAGCATCCGCAGAAGACGTGCCGGCCGCATGGCTCAACGCAGCGGCCGGGCGGCCCCGGCGGACATCGCCTCGATCGCCGACAGCACATCGGCCGGCTCGACCCGCCGCCGCACGTCTTGCGCGATGGCGGCGAAGCGGATCGTGCCGCGGGGATCGATCACGAACGTCGCGGGGACGGGCAGCACCCACAGCCCGTTGCCGTTGAGCACCGGGATGTCGGTGCCCACGCTTCCGTAGAAATCGACGAGGTCGGGATGCAGGGTGAAGGCGAGGCCGAAGCCGTTCGCCGCCTCCAGGCCGGAATCGCTCAGCACGGTGAAGCCGAGCCGGTTGTCGTCGGCCGTGTCCAGGGAGTTTTCCGGCGTCTGCGGCGAGACGGCCAGGAGCGTGGCGCCGAGCCGCTGCAAGGCCCGCTCCCGGCGATGCCATTCGCGCAGTTGCAGACTGCAGTAGCTGCACCACCCGCCGCGATAGAAGACCAGCACCAGCGGCCCCTTGCGCCACACGTCGGAAAGGCGGACCGGGCGGCCGTGCGCGTCCGGCAGCGTGACGTCCGGGGCCGCCTCTCCCGGACGCCGGGACCGCTGCGGGATGCCGGTGGCATCGAACGCTTCCACGGCGTCGCCGGCGGGCGGCGCATCGAATGGCTTCATGATGGGATCGGTTCCGTTGTCGGTCCAGGCCGCAGACAAGTGCGGTCCCGCGCGAGCCGCCGCACCGGCAAGGCTCAGCGCGGCGCGCGCAGACTCGCCGCTGGCCACGGCGCTCGCCGCGGCGAGCGCCGACGCCAGGAGGCCGAGGTGGATCCATGCCCACCGGCTGCCGGGGCCAGGGACCGATCCGCAGATCGGTCCGTCGGGTCGTTGCTCGCGCGCCATGGCTTCGGGTACTGCACCGCTGTCCCCAGCAGGCCTGGGGCACCGCACCGCGAACGCCGCAGCACGTTTTCATGCTAGGGACCCTCACCCGCGGCCGGTAGGCCCGCGGCGGAGACGACGGCGTTGCCGCCGCGGCATCAATCGCGCGGATGGACGCGGTCCACGCAGCACCGGCGCCAGGTCGCGGCAGGCTGCGCGCCGATCGCGTGCGCCTGGCGGCCGCAACCCCTGCGGCCTCTTCGCGACGCGTATCGATGCATGCCGGCGCAACGGTAGAGCTCCGTCTCTCCCTTTGGGCGGTGCCCCGGCGTCCTCGCCGGCCCAAAGATGACGGCTCGCCGTGCCGGTTCATGCCGGCACGCAACTTCCCTCTTCATACCGGAGCCACCATGAAGCAATCCTCCTTCCGCATCGCACTCGCATCGGCGGTCTTCGCCGCCATGCCCGCCATCACCTTCGCACAGGGCGCCGGCGACGCCCGGCAGACGGACCTGCGTGCCCAACGCCGTGCCGAGGCCGTCGAGGCAGCGCGGCACCCGCAGCCGGGCGAAGGCAACCCCGTCCCCGAGGCCGGCCCGAAGGCCAGCCGCGCCGACCGCGCGAAGGCCCGGCAGGCGCGCCGCCCCGCGGCCGTCGAGGCGGCGCGGTCCTTCAAGCCCGGCGAGGGAGACCCGCGGCCCGCCGCCGGCCCTCGCATCCCCCGCGCGGAACGACGCGCCGAACGCGCCGTCAGGCGCGCGGAAATCAAGGCGCTCAACAAGTCCGGCAGACTCCCCGTCTACGGGGAGAGCTACGGCGCGGCACCGACGCCGTGACCCGGGCCCTGCACGCCGACCAGCCCGCGCCGCGTCGCCGCGACGGCGACCTGCGTGCGCGAGCCCGCGTGGAGCTTCCCGCTGATGTTCGCGACATGGGCTTTCACCGTGCTGGCGGAAATCGCCAGCCGCCGCGCGATGGCCTTGTTGCATTCGCCTTGCACGACGAACTGCAGGACGTCCGCCTCGCGCGGCGTCAGGTGCACGGGCAGGCTGCCGTGGACCGTCGCCATGGCTCCCCGGCTCAGGTGCGGCGCGCCACCGCGCGCTGCATGGCGGATGGCGGCCGCCAGTTCATCGGGCGTGGCGTCGTGGAGCAGGTAGCCGCTCACGCCGGCATCGATGGCCCGGGCGATCTCCGCCTCCCGCGCCGCGCGGGCGATGGCGATCACGCGCATCCGTCCGGCGCGTTCCTGGCAGGACATCTCCGCCAGCAGGCGCAGTGCCGAGCGGACGTCGGCCACGGCGACCTGCGCGTCGTCGTGCTCGACCAATTCGAAGTCGGCCTGGCGCGCGATGAGGCCCGCGAGGCCCGCGGCGACGATGTCTTCGTCGTGCCGTACCGCGATCCGCAGCCTGGCGTGCGGCGTCATGGCGGTCTCCTTCAACGGCACGGCGCCTCGGCCGCCACCAGCCCGCGGCGCTGCGCCTCGCCGATGGCGGCGGTCCGGGTCGACGCGTCGAGCTTTCCCAGCAGCGCCTTGACGTGGCTCTTCACCGTGCCCTCGCCGATGCCCAGCGCCGCGCCGATCTCCCGGTTTCTCAGCCCGCGGGCCATGAGCTGAAGGACCTGCAGCTCGCGGCCCGTGGGCGCGACTTGGCCGAGGCTGTCGAGCAGCCGCTCGGCCACCAGCCCGCCCATGTACTTTCCGCCGCCGGCCACGCAACGCACGGCACTCAGCAGCTCGTGCCGCGAGCAGTCCTGCAGCAGATACCCGTGAACGCCGGCACCCAGTGCACGCCGGATCTGCCAGCCCGTCTCCTGGTCCGTGACCACCAGGACCGGCAGCGGATCGACGCGCCGCTGCCACGACGACATGGCGGCGATGCCGCCTCCGTGGTCCGTCACGATCACGTCCACGGCCTGCCCATCGGGCGGCCCGCTGCACACATTGAAGTCCGTGCCGGAGCGCAGTAGCGCCGAGATGCCCGCGGCGACGTACGGGTCGCCGTGCGCGACGGCCACGGCGATGACGCCCTGGCCGGCCGGCGGATCGCAACGCTGCCGGTCGAACCGGGTCATGCCTTGTCCAACGGGTCCGCCGCGGGGCTGGCGGCTTCGACCTGCGCGCCGTGCTCCAGCGTCCGGTGAACCGGGCAGCGCTTGGCCACGTCCAGCAACTGGGCGCGCTGCGCCTCGTCGATCGGCCCGTCGATCGACACCTGGCGGCTGAACACGTCCGCCCCCGCGTGCGCGGCGTCCCTGCGGTGGTTCACGGCGGTGCGGATGCGGCCGACGGGCCAGCCCTTGCCGTCGGCATAGTGGCGCAGGGTCATGGTGGTGCATGCGGCCAGTGCCGACGACAGCAGGTCGTAGGGCGTCGGGCCGGACCCCAGCCCGCCGACCTGCACGGGTTCGTCCGCGATCCAGCGCGACCCGCCCGAGCGCAGCGCGAGCTGGTACTTGCCCAGCCCGGTCTCCTCGGCGACGGCGTCGGCGGCTTCCTGCGGCCCGGCGGGCACGGCCGGCAGGTACCGGCCGGCCCACGCCGAGATCACGCGGGCGACATGCTCGGCATCCTCGCGCGCCAGGAGGAGATGGTCCGCGCGATCCAGCGACACGAAGCTCTTCGGATGGCGGGCGGCGAGGAAGATGCCGCTGGCGTTCCCGATATCCACGATCCGGTCGCCGGGCGAATGCAGCACCAGCAGGGGGCGCCTCAGCGCGGCGATGCGTGCGCCCTGGTGATGCGCGTGCAGGTCGTCGAGGAAGGCCTTCCCGACCGAGAGCGCGCGTCCGTTGACCCGGACGAGCGACGCCCCCCGGGCGCCGACCTGCGCGAGCCCCGCGGGATCGAGCAGCCGCAGCACGTGCGCCACGTCGAACGGCGCGGCGATGGTCGCCACCGCGCGCGCGCTGGCGATGTCCTGCGCGGCGGCCAGCACGGCCGCCCCGCCCAGGCTGTGCCCGACCAGCAGGGCGGGCGCCATGCCCTCCGCCGCCATGGCCTCGGCGGCCGCGTGCAGGTCCTGCACGTTGAGCGTGAAGGTCGTCTGCGGGAAGCTGCCCTCGCTGTCGCCCAGGCCGGTGAAGTCGAAGCGCAGCACGCCGATGCCCTGGCTGGCGAGCGCCCGCGAGATGCGCACCGCGGCCAGGTTGCGCTGCCCGCAGGTGAAGCAGTGCGCGAAGAGCGCCCAGCCGCGCCCGATGCCCTCGGGCAGCTCGAGGCTCCCGGACAGCATCTGCCCGCAGCGGTTGGGAAAGTCGAAACGGCGCGTCGGCATGCGTCATTCCTCAAGCATGCGGGCGCCTTTCTTTCCTCAGCCCTGCAGGCGCGCCGCAAGCTGCGCCACGTGCGCGCCCTGGAAGCGCGCGATCGCCAGCTCGTTGGCGGAGGGCAGGCGCCGGCCATCAGGACCCGCGAGCGTGCCCGCACCGTAGGGCGAGCCGCCGGTGATCTCGTTCATCTCGGTCAGCCCGGCGCAGGTGTAGGGCACGCCGGCGATGAGCATGCCGTGATGCAGCAGCGTCACATGGAAGGACGTGATCGTCGTCTCCTGGCCGCCGTGCTGCGTGGATGTGGACGTGAAGACGCTGCCGATCTTGTTCACGAGCGCGCCGGCTGCCCACAGGCCGCCGGTCTGGTCGAGGAAGGTGCGCATCTGCCCGGCCATGCTGCCGAAGCGCGTGGGCGTCCCGAAAAGGATCGCGTCGTAGTCCGGCAGCTCGGCCACGGTCGCCACCTCCGCAGCCTGGTCGGTCTTCCCGCCGGCCGCGCGCAGCGCCTCCGTGGACATGGTCTCCGGCACGCGCTTGACGGTGACTTCGCTGCCCGCGACCGAGCCGGCGCCTTCGGCGACGGCCCGCGCCATGGTTTCGAGGTGGCCGTACATGCTGTAGTAGAGAACGAGGATCTTGCTCATGGGTGGCTCTGGATGTGTTCCGGTTGAGAGAAGAAAGAAAAGAAGGACGGATTCATCGTAGGAGCCCGCACCGTGGTCCGGAAGGCGCTGGCGGCGGCGCACGACGTTGCCTGCCGAGCATCAATCGCGCCACGCGCCGGAGGGCTGTCACAAACACACGCGTCGAACCGTCTTGATCCTGGCCGGAACTCGCCTCCCGCCGCGGCCGCCGCCCTCGGACCGGCGTCCGCGCCCGCCCGCGCGCCACGCCGTGCCGCTTCGAAGCGGCGACATAACCATCCTTGACATGCTTTAACTGGCGGCCCGCCAGCGCCAGGGGCAGAGTGACCACCGTACCGCACGAAGGCAGCCACGCACCCGCCTCCTTCGAACCGAGAACCTGCCCTATGAGAACGCCTGCCCTTGCCAACTTGTCCGCCGCGGCCACGCCGCCGAGGCCCGACCCTCTCGCCTCCAGCTTCGCCACGAGCTACGCCGGCGTCGTCGCGTTCATCGCGGTCGCCGCCGAAGGCAGCTTCGCCCGCGCCGCCGACCGGCTCGGAATCGGCCGGTCCGCCGTCAGCCGCAGCGTCCAGAAGCTGGAGGACCAGCTCAACGTGCGCCTGTTCCTGCGCACCACCCGCAGCACCACGCTCACCCGTGAAGGCGACCTCTTCTACGCCAACTGCCATAGCGGCGTCGAGCGGATCGTCCAGGCCGTCGAGGAGATGCGCGACCTGCGCGAGGGGCCGCCGCGCGGGCACCTGCGCATCAGCGCCGCGGTCGGCTTCGGCCGCAGGGTGGTGGCCCCGCTGCTCGGCGACTTCCGCAGCGCCTACCCCGACGTGACGATCGACTTGGTCCTGAACGACAAGCCCGCCGACTTCACCTCGGACCGGGTCGACATCGCGTTCCGCAACGGACGCCTGGAAGACGCCCAGATCATCGCCCGGCAGATCATCCCGATGCAGATGATGGTGTGCGCCTCGCGCGCCTACCAGCAGAAGCACGGCCTGCCGACCACGCCCGAGGAGCTCGCGAACCACGCCTGCATCAACTTCCGGTTCGCCTCCGGCCGCGTGTTCGAGTGGGAGTTCAAGGTGGACGGCCAGCTGCGCAAGTTCATGCCCCCGGCCCGGCTCACCTACAACGACCCGGACCTGGTGCTGCAGGCCGTGCTCGACGGCCACGGCATCGCGCAGATGGCGGGCTACCTGGCGTGTGACGCGCTGCGGCGCGGCGAGCTCGTCGCGTGCCTGAACCAGTACGCGCCCGACGACCGGGGCCACTACATCTGCTACCTGAGCCGGCAGCACCTGCCCTCGCGCATGCGCGTCTTCATCGACTTCATGACCAGCCGGATCCGCGCCGCCGACCTGGACTGCGGCACGTGAAGGCCGGCGGCCGATTGTTCCCCGCACGGCAACGGCATGCGTCCCTTGGCGTGGCTTCCTCGGACCGGGCCCGAAACCTAGCATGACCCGCAGTCCATCAGCTCCGCGCACAACGCATCACTTCCCTCAACCACAGCACCACACCGCCATGAACAAGACCCCCAACCCATCGCGCCGCACCCTGATGGCCGCAGGCGCAGCCGTTGCCACCGGATCGCTGGCCGCGGCCATGCACGGCCCGGCAGGCGCAGCGACCCGACGACCGACCACCCAACCCAACCGGAGTTCACGTATGAGCAGCAACACCATCACCACCAAGGACGGCACCCAGATCTACTACAAGGACTGGGGCGAAGGCCCCGTCGTCACCTTCTCGCACGGCTGGCCGCTGAACGCCGATGCCTGGGACGGCCAGATGCACTTCCTGACCCGCCACGGCTTCCGCGTCATCGCGCACGACCGCCGCGGCCACGGCCGCTCCAGCCAGCCCTCGTCGGGCAACGACATGAACGGGTACGCCGACGACCTGGCCGCGCTGTTCGAGGCACTCGACCTGCGTGACGTGTCGATGGTCGGCCATTCGACCGGCGGCGGAGAAGTCGCGCGCTACATCGGGCGGCACGGCACGCGGCGCGTGGCCAGGGCCGTCCTCATCGGCGCCGTGCCTCCCGTGATGCTGAAGTCCGCCGCGAACCCCGAGGGGCTGCCGATGGAGGTGTTCGACGGCATCCGTGCCGGCGTGGCCGGCGACCGCTCGCAGTACTACAAGGATCTGGCCGTCCCGTTCTACGGCGCCAACCGCCCCGGCGCCAAGGTGTCGCAGGGCACGCTGGACCAGTTCTGGCTCTGGAGCATGCAAAGCGGCCAGAAGAACGCCTACGAGTGCGTCAAGGCCTTCTCCGAGACCGACTTCACCGAGGACCTGAAGAAGTTCGACGTGCCGACGCTGTTCATGCACGGCGAGGACGACCAGATCGTGCCGATCGACGACGCCGCGCGCAAGGCCGCAAAGCTGGTCAAGGGGGCCAGGGAAATCTACTACCCGGGCGCGCCGCACGGCCTCACCGCCACGATGCAGGACCGGGTCAACGCCGACCTCCTCGCATTCCTGCGCAGCTGACCGGCCATCCACGCCACCGCCCCGATCCAGACCATGTTGAACATCCTGCTGCAGACCACGATCGAAGAAGACCCGGACGACTGGAGCATCCGTCGCTTCAGTCGCGTCGCCTCCTTCATCGCCGGGCTGCGCGACGCCGAAGGGCATCCCGCCTTCATGGTCACGGCCCGGGATCGGGCGCGGCGCGGCGCACCGGACCCTGTCCTCTCGACGCTGCACGAGTCGGACTTCGACCAGGCATGGCTCTTCGCGGTGGACGCGGGAGACGGCCTGACGCCGGAGGACTGCGCCGGCATCACCCGGTTCCGGCGTCGCGGCGGTGGGCTCATGGTCACCCGCGACCACACGGACCTGGGAAGCTGCATCTGCAACCTGGGCGGCGTGGGGGCCGCGCATCACTTCCGCAGCCGCAACCCCGAGCCCGACGCGAGCCGCCACTGCACCGACAACCCGGCGTCGACGGAGATCGACTGGCCCAACTACCACTCCGGCGCGAACGGCGACTTCCAGCGCGTGCGGCCCGTCGGCAGCATCCACCCGGTGCTGCGCGACCGGCAGTCCGCCACGGGCGTCATCCAGTACCTGCCGGCGCATCCGCACGAAGGCGCGATCAGCGCGCCGGCGGGAGACGCCAGCAGCCGCGTGATCCTCGAAGGCCTCAGCTCCGTGTCGGGACGGCGCTTCAACATCGCCGTGGCCTTCGACCGCACCGTGTCCGGCGGACGCGCCATCGCCCAGTCCACGTTCCACCATTTCGCCGACTACAACTGGGATCCCGCCGCCGGCTGCCCTTCGTTCGTCGGCGAGCCCGCGGGCGACGCCATCGTCCGTTTCCCGGAAGCCCTTCGCTCGACGCAGCAGTACGTGCGCAACGTCGTCGGCTGGCTCAGCGCATGACGGGCCCGACCCGACCAGAACGCATCATGACGGCACTTCCATCGCTCACCCTGGCCGTCCTGCTCACCTGCCCGCTGGGCGCGGCAGCGCAGGAGGCATTCGTGCCAACCGCCGCCTTCCTCCAGGCGGGCGCTTCGCAGGGAACCCAGTCCTTCACCGCAGGGCTCGCCTGGGATCTTCCCTATGCGTGGACCCTCGGGACGGCCCGCATCGAAAGCCGCCTGGAAGCATCGTATGCGTGGTGGCAGATCCGCTCCGGCGACAGGGACGGCATCTCCCATCTGTCGCAGCTGGCGCTCATTCCGGCGCTTCGCTACCGCTCCGCCCATGGCTCCCCCTGGTTCTTCGAGGCGGGGCTGGGCGTGACGGTGACCTCCTCGGTCTACCGCACGCGCCGCAAGCGCTTCTCCACGGCGTTCAACTTCGGCACGCACCTGGCCGTCGGGCGCAGCTTCGGGGCGCAGCGCCAGCACGAGGTCTCGCTGCGGTTCGAGCACTTCTCGAACGCCGGCATCCGGCATCCGAACCCCGGCGCCAACTTCGTGCAGCTGCGCTACGAGCGCCGTTTCTGACAACGCGCCGACACAACACCTCAACCTGCCTCACTCTTCAAGGAGAACCCGATGACTTCCCCCCGATTGCCCTGGACCCGTCTCGCCCCCAAGCCGTATCAGGCGATGGCGGGCGTCGGCGAATCGCTTGCCGACTCGTCGCTGGGCGCGCCTCTGATCGAACTCGTGCAGACACGCGTGTCGCAGATCAACGGCTGCCCCTTCTGCCTCGACATGCACGCCCGCACCCTGCGCAAGCTCGGCCAGGGCTGGCAGCGCATCAACAGCCTCGCCACCTGGCGCGAGGTCGACTTCTACGACGAGCGCGAACGCGCAGCCCTGAACTGGGCGGAAGCGCTGACACGCGTGGCGGAAGGACACGCCGACCAGGACGTGGCCTTCGACATGCTGCAGGCGCACATGAGCGCGCAGGAGATCGTGGAGCTGACCTGGGCCATCGCGCAGATCAATGCATGGAACCGGATGGCCATCGGCATGAAGGCGCCGCCCTCCCGCCAGCCGCTGGAATGACGCCGGCCGGACACGCGTCGAGGAACAAGGAAATGCTCAAGACCAGACACACCGCCGGCGCCGCCCTGCTGGCCTTCGCACTTTTGCCGATCCCGCAGGCCGTCGCCGCGCCGCAGGCGATCGTCACGCCGCTGCAGACGCAGGCACTGCCGGACATCCCGGGCAAGGAGGTGCTCGTGATCGACGTGACCTATCCGCCGGGTGCCGTCGATCCGACGCACAGGCACGATGCCCACGCATTCGTCTACGTCCTCGAAGGCACCATCGTGATGGGCCTCAAGGGCGGCAGGGAAGTCACCCTGACCCGGGGGCAGACCTTCTACGAGGGGCCCGACGACATCCACGTCGTCGGACGCAACGCGAGCAGCACCGAACCCGCGCGCTTCACCGTCACGCTCGTCAAGAAGAAGGGTGTCGACTTCTTCATCCCCGTGCAGGACGCCGGGGGCGGCGCGGGCCGCCACGGCCGCTAGCCCCGCACAGGGCCACGGCGGGGAGCGGCGCCACCCATGCCCGACCGGACGCAGGAGCTGGTCGCCTTCGTGCGCACGGTCGAGGCCGCGTCGTTCAGCGGCGCGGCGCGCACGCTCGGGGCCACGCCGTCGGCGATCTCGAAGCGCATCGCCCGCGTCGAGTCGCGGCTGGGCGCGCGCCTGTTCCACCGCTCCACCCGCAGCCTGGCGCTCACCCAGGAAGGCGCGGCGTACTACGACCGGGTCGCGCCGCTGCTGCGCGCGCTGGACGAGGCGGCCGACGTGGTGCACGCACCCGCGACCGCCCAGGGCAGCCTGAAGATCACCGCGCCCGCCAGCCTGGGCCGCGCGCTGATGCACCCGATCACCGGCGACTTCATGCCGCGCAACCGCGGCCTGAGGCTGGACATCGGGCTGACGGACCGGCATGTCGAACTGATCCGGGAGGGCTTCGACGTCGCGCTGCGTGCCGGAGACATCGCCGACTCGGACCTGAACTCGCGGCTGCTGGCGCGGCTGCCGATGGCCCTGGCCGCCTCGCCGGCCTACCTCGCGGCCCGGGGCGTGCCCGACGACGTGACGGCGCTGCGCCGGCACGACCACGTCCGTTACGTCGTCGGCGGGCGGCCCTATCCCGTGCGGTTCGCCGACGGGAGCGTCTTCACGCCGGAAGGCGTGCTCGACACGGACAGCAGCATGGCGATGCGCATTGCGGCGCTGAACGGCGTGGGCATCGTCTACATGCTGCGCCTCGCCATCCAGGAGGACCTGGACGCCGGCCGCCTGTCCCTCGTGCTGCCCGGCCACGCCCTGCCGACGGTGCCGGTGTACGCGCTGCACGCATTCGGGCGCCACACGCCGGCGCGGGCGCGGCTGTTCATCGACTTCGTCGCCGCTCAGTTGTCGGCATTCGGCGTCTGAGCTGGCCGCGCGTGCCGCTGCGCGAGGTAGCGCCCCGGCGGCACGCCCATGGACTTCTTGAACATGCTGATGAACGCGTTGACGGAGTTGTAGCCGAGGTCGGCGGCCACCTGCTGCACGGTCGCGCCGGAAGAGAGCCACTGCAACGCCACCATCACCTGCAGCCGGTGGCGCCAGTGGCCGAAGGACATGCCGGTCTCGGCGCGGACCAGGCGGGCGAAGGTGCGCTCGCTGACGGCAAGCCGCGATGCCCACTGCGCGGCCGTGCTGCGGTCGGCCGGATCGGCCGTCAGCGCCTGCGCCATCCGGCGCACCCGCGGCTCGGCCGACACCGGCAGATGCAGCGGGCCGGTGGCCACGGTCTCGAGCTGGTCCAGCAGCACGGCCCGCAGCCTCCCGGCCTGCACGCCATGCTGCCGCTCGTGCGGCAGGCCGGCGAGATGCAGCGCCAGCTCGCGCAGCAGGGGACTGATGCCGACCGTGCAGCAGCGCCGCGGCAGGGCGTCCATCTCCACGCCGAGGAAGAGGAAGCACACGCGGCTGTTCGGCGCGACCCGGTTGCCGTGGGGCGTGGCGCCCGGTATCCACAGGCCGCCGTGCACCGGCGCCATCCACATCGCGCCAGGGACCTCGCAGGTCATCGAGCCCTCCAGCACCATCGCAAGCTGGCCCTGGACGTGCCGGTGCTGCGGCATCTCCTCGGGCTGCGCGCCGGCATGCACGATCACGGCGGCGACCGCCGTGCTCATCCTGCCGAAGTCGAATGTCCAGGGACTGGATGGGCGGACGGACATGGGCGGGCGCCATTCTGGCAGGAACGAGGGATCGAACGTCGGCATCGAGGGACGCCGCGGCCAGGCCCGCCGATAGAGTCGATCGCGACATCGCCACCGCCTCTGCCGCCCCCCATGACATCACCGACACCGCCGCGCGCGGCGCACCATCCGGCGCTGGCGCTCGCCGGCATCCTGCTCATCGCCGCCAGCCTGCGCGCGCCGATCACCGTGGTCGGCCCGCTGGTCGTGCCGATCCGCGAATCCCTGGGCCTCGGCGCCGCGCAGGCCGGCCTGCTGACCACCCTTCCGCTGCTGGCCTTCGCGCTGGTCTCCCCCGTCGCGGCACCGTGTGCGGCCCGGTTCGGGCCGGAGCGCACGCTGCTGGCCGCACTGGCCCTAATGTGCGCGGGCATCGTCCTGCGCTCGGCCGGCCCGGCATGGGCGCTGTACGCGGGGACGGGCCTGACCGGCGGCACCATCGCCATCGGCAACGTGCTGCTGCCCAGCCTGCTCAAGCGGGACTTCCCGCTGCACATGGCCCGGCTGACGGCAGGCTACGCCGCGACGATGATCGTGGCAGCGGCCCTGGCCTCGGCCGTGGCCGTTCCGCTGGCCGAGGCGTGGGGCGGCGGCTGGACGCGCGCCCTCGCGGCCGTCGCGGTGCTGCCGCTGCTGGCGGCCCTGCCCTGGCTCGTGCCGGCCCGCCGGCCTGCCGGCGTCGCCCCGCGGCCGTCTCCCGCGGCGCCGCGCCCTTCGGTGTGGCGGGCGCCCCTGGCCTGGCAGGTGGCGGCCTACCTGGGCCTGACCTGCTTCATTCACTTCGCCGCCATCGCATGGCTGCCGGCGATCCTGCAGGAAGCGGGTGCGTCCGGCGCGCGCGCCGGCGCGCTGCACGGCTGGATGCAGCTGGCCGGCGCGGCGCCCGCGCTGGCGCTGGTGCCGCTGCTCCAGCGCCTGCCCGACCAGCGCTGGATCGCCTTCGCCTCGCCGGCGCTCGGCGCATGCGGGCTCGCGGGGCTGCTGGCGCGGCCCGAGTGGGCCGCGCTCTGGACCTTCGCCTTCGGCATGGGCATGGGCGCCTCGCTGGTGCTGAGCCTGGCCTTCGTCGGCCTGCGCGCCGGCTCGCCTCAGGTCGCCGCGTCCCTGTCCGGCATGGCGCAGTGCATCGGCTACCTGCTCGCCGCCGTCGGTCCGACGCTGGCGGGTTCCCTGCGCGAGTGGAGCGGACGCTGGAGCCTCCCGCTGGGCGTCTGCATCGCGCTGTGCATCGCGATGTGCTGGCTGGGTCTCTCGGTCGGGCGTGCGGGGCACATCGATGGAACGCCCGTGCGCCGAGGGCGGGAAGGCCCCCAGCCGAGCGCGGGCTGAATGCGCCCCTGCATCGGTGCCTGCCATGCAACGCTGCGGTCATCCCGGCCCGCGCCGCGGCGCGACCGGCGGCGCCCGGCTCTACCTGCTGCGCGCGGGGCGCCCGCGCACGGCGGCGCGCCTGGAGCCCGTCGCCGCCGGCGCGAGCTGCCGGCGCAGCTGGCGCAGCCGCTCGATGTCGCGGCCCTGGGCGCCGTCGCCGGCCTGCTCGCACGTCTCGGCGAGCAGTTGCGCCGCCCGGGCGTCCAGCCCGGTGGAGACCCACAGCCGGGCGAGGTCCAGCGCCGCGCGCCACGCCCAGCTCGCCGCGCCCTGCTGGCTGGCCGTCTCGAGGGCGCCGCGGTAGTGCGCCTCGGCCTCGCGCGCCATGCCGTCGCGCTCGCAGCGCCGGCCGGCCGCCCGCCGGACCTCGGCCGCGCACCACTGCGCCTTGCCCTGCGACACCCGCTCGAACAGATCGTCGTCGATCCACTCTGGGCAGAAGGTCACCAGCATTTCCTTGCGCGGCGCGTCGTACGCCGGAAGGCGGGCGGCCACCTCGCGCACCTGCCTGCCACGGTCCTCGTCGGCATCGGGCAGCAGGCCCTGCTCGTACCACTGCGCGTAGCGCAGCCATCCCACCAGGCCCTTGCGCTGTGCCTCGTCCTTCATCATATGGATCCACGTGCGCGCCAGGTCCGACTCGCCCGTCCACACGGCGACCGGGCAGGCGCCATACAGGCCGGCGCACATCGTCACCGAGGTCCCCACCGCCTGGGCGCGCGCCACCAGGCTGCGGGCCGCCTCCAGCGCCTCGGCCGTGCGGCCCTGGATCCACAGCGTCCGGCAGAGCACCGCCATGGCGGCCACCACGGGGTCCACGCCCACCATGCTCGCCCGGGTGTGCACCGTGCCGCCGATCATGACGATCGACGCCTCGCTGTGCTGCCTGGAGACCTCGAAGCGGCCGCAGAAGTGGTTCGCCATCGCGCTCACGCGATGGGCGAGGTTGAGCGCCGACGGGTCGGACCATGTCTGCGCGACCGCCAGGAGCGCATCGGCTTCCTGCAGGGCCACCGCGTACTCGCCGCGGAACATGTCGTGCGTGCACCTGCCCCAGCGGGCCTGCAGCTCCAGCATGGGCACCTTCAGTTCCCGTGCGCCGGCCAGCGCGCGCCCGGAGACGGCGGCCAGTTCCGACATCGATCCGCCCGTGTGCAGCAGCGCGCTGATCAGGGCAGTGCACAGCCAGGTGGCGGTCTCGACGTCCTCCGGCAACTGGCGGTCGACCAGTTCGAGGGCCGCCGCGATGCCGTCGCGGTACTCCTCGACCTGGGAGACGTGAAACCACAGGGCCGCGGACGCGGAGACCAGCGATGCGGCCATCTTGGCGTCGGGCTGCTCCGCCAGACAGGCCTTCAGCGCGAAGCGAACGTCGTCCAGGTGGAAGGCGTAGCGCATGCTCCACGCCCGCTCGTCGCGCACGGTCAGCTCCGCCGTCGCCGCCTTCATGAGTTCGAGCATCAACGCCGCATGGCGCTTCATCAGCATCGGCCGCTCGTCGGTACGCGACAACAGCATGGCGGCATAGCTGCGCGTCGTCTCCAGCAGGCGGTAGGGGGCGATCGCGTCGCTGCTGTCGAAGGACACCAGCGACTTGTTGGCCAGGGAGATCAGCGCGTCGAAAGCCTCGTCGGGGTCCATGTCGCCGTCGACCAGGCCGAGCGCCAGGTCGACGTCGAAGCGGCTGCGGAACACCGACAGCCGGCGGAAGAGCCGCAGTTCGCCCTCGCTCAGCAGCGCGATGCTCCAGTCGAGCGCGGCGGCCAGCGTCCGGTGGCGCGGGAACACCGCCCTGCTGCCGAAGGCATACAGCCGCAGGTGGTCGTCCAGCCGCCGCGCCAGATCGTCGACCGACTGGGCGCCCAGGCGCGCTGCGACGAGCTCGATGGCCAGGGGAATGCCATCGACCTGGCGCGCGATCCTGGCGAGCACGCAGCCGTGCGCTTCGCCGAAGGCGCCAGCGCCGGCCGCCCGGCCCCGCTCCACCAGAAGCTGCACGGAGGGCCAGCGCAGCGCCTCCTCCAGCGTCAGGCGCTCGGCGCCAGGCACCGCCAGGGCCGCGAGCCGGATCACGTACTCGCCCGTCACGCGCAACGCCTCGCGGCTCGTTGCCAGGACGCGCAGCCGGGGCAGCGCCGCCAGCAGGCTCGTCATCGGGATCACCAGCGACTCGATGACGTGCTCGCAGTTGTCGACGAGCAGGAGCACGTCGCGCTCGGCCAGGCACTGGACGATGGCCTGGATGGTGTCCGGCATGTCGGCCGCCGCCCCCAGCGACCGTGCGACGGTGCCGACCACGTGGTCCCCGGAGATCAGCGTCGACAGGTCGATGAAGGCGATCCGCGCACCATGCGCCTGCTCGTAGCGCTCCGCCGCCCGGATCGCCGCGCTGGTCTTGCCGATGCCGCCCGCGCCGACCAGCGTGACCAGGCGATGGGAGGCCAGCGACTGCACGATGCCGGCGACATCGCCGTCCCGGCCGACCAGTTCGGTCAGGCGCACCGGCAGGGGCGTGAAGGACGGCTCGACCGCACGCCCCTGCACAGCCGCGCCGCCGTCGAGCGCCTCGCGGCGCACGCGCCCGTTGAACCGGTAGCCCTTCAAGGGCACGTTGGAGATCCACTCCAGGCAGCCGTCGCCCTCGCCCGGCTCGCCCAGCGCCTTGCGAAGCGTCGACATGTGGACGCGAACGCTCGCCTCTTCGACCACCACGCCGGCCCACACGGCGGACAGCAGCTCGTCCTTCCTCACGTATTCGCCGGCCCGCCTGATGAGCTGCAGAAGCAGGTCGAACGAGCGCGGCCCGAGCCGTACGGGCCGGCCTTCGCGCTCGAGGCGCCGCTGCGCCTCGCTGAGCGTGAAGGCACCGAAGCGCCAGCGCACCTCCTCGATGCCGGGGGAGGCGGAAGCGGGCGGCGGTCGCTCGGCCGGTGCTTGCATGGTGTGGCGTGGTCAACCCTGGGACGTGCAGTCGCCGGGCATGCACCGGCGCGGCGCCGCGGCCCGCAGGCAGGGATCGGCCGGGGCGGGCCCGGCACCCGGGTGGTCCGATGCGCCCTCCTCGCGGTGCCTGGCGCGTGCCCGATGTGCAGGCATCCGGCGAAGGAACTGCGCGCGCACTATATGGCCCGGGTGCGGCCTCCGCAATCGATGGACGCGAATGACCTCACCGGCCTGCGGCCCGGCCGCGCGGGCGGGCGGCCCGTGGCCCGGCAGGCACATCTCCCGGCATGGCGCTTTCATGGGCCGGCATCCTTCCTCGCAGGGCGGTCGTCGGGCCGGCGCCGGCCGCCTCTACGCCATCGCGCCCGGCGACAGCGGCAGCGGCCCGCGCCGCGGCGGCGCCGCATCGATCGCCTCCATGCGGGTGGCCGGTGCGTCCTGGCCGTCCGCGACGTGCCGCCGGAGCAGGTCTTCTTCCCGCGCCGTCAGTTCCCCGCGCCGCGGGCACGCCGCAAGGAGCCGCGCCGCCCGGCCGCAGAAGGCGCTGCTGCCGCCCCGCGCCACGGCGGCGATGCCGTCCAGCAGTTCGCGTGCGGAAGCGTCCTGGAACAGTAGGCCGTGGGCGCCGCCGTCGATGACGCGCCGGACGTTCACGTCGGCATCGCTGCGCGCCACGACGACGAGCCTCGGTGCCCGCCCGCCCGGCGCGGCGGCGCGGAGGTTCGATGCGTGGTCGGGATCGCACACGACGACGTCGACGGGCACGTCCGCGCCGCCCGGCCCGGCATGCAACGTCATGCCGGGCTCGCGCCCGACGAGCGCACGCAGGCCGGCCATCAGCAGCGCGTCCCTGTGGTGGACGCGGACCGCGATGGCCGGCCTGCGCGCCGCGGTGCGCAGCCCCGGCATCGCGGCGCCCGGCGCAGCGTCCGCTGCCAGCAGCGCGCCACGGCGCAGGGCGCGCGCAAGCCGGGGCGCCCTGTCGGGGCCGGCGATCCGGCCCAGCGCGGAGCGGACCCGCGCCCGCACGGTGCCCTCGGCGATCCCGAGCCTCCGGGCGATCTCGCGGTTGTCCAGCCCGCGCGCGAGCAGCCGCAGCACGTCCAGTTCGCGCGGCGTCGGCGCTTCCCGGGCGAAGTCGTCCAGCAGTTGGTCAGCGACGCCCACCGACAGGTACCTGCGGCCCTCGGCCACGCGCCGTACCGCCACCTGCAGTTCCTCCGCCGTGCAGTCCATGCCGAGGTAGCCGCGCGCACCCGCGCCGATGGCGCTGCGGACCTGCCAGGTCCTGTGGGACTCCGCGACGACGAGCACCGGCCGCGCGGCGCATGCGGGCCGAAGCGGGTCTTCCAGCACCTGCAGCGCCGTCGCATGGTCCGCCACGAGCACGCCGGCGGGCCCCGCCTGCGCGCCGAGCACGGCCTCGATGCCCGCGGCGATGCACGGACTCCGGTGGGCGACCGCCACCCGGCTCCGCACATCGCACGTGGCCGCTGCCGTCATCGCCGATGCGCTACGCCGCGCCGGCCAGGGCCACGATGCTGGTGATCCCGTTCCTGGCCATCTTCGTGTAGGGACAGTAGCGCTCGGTGCTTCTCACCAGCGCCTGGGCCACGCTCCTCTCGACGCCCGGCAGCGCGATCCTGACATCGGCCGCGAGCGCGAAGAGGCCGTCCACCGGATCGCGGCCCAGCGTCACCTTCACCTCGACGCTCGCGCCGTGGACCGGTATGTTCCGCCTCGCCGCCAGCAGGCTCAGCGCGCCGTGGAAGCAGGCCGCGTAGGCCGCCGCGAAAAGCTGCTCCGGGTTGGTGCCGCCGCCGGTGCCGCCGAGTTCCACCGGCAGCCGCAGGTCGCAGGCGAGGTTGCCGTCGTCCGAGCGCGCGACGCCCGACGCGCGGGCGTGCTCGCACTCGCCGCCGGTGACCGTCACCGCCGTCGAGTAGATCGAATCGAACTGCGCACCGTGGTACTTGTCGAGGAGGCTGGGCGATGGAGGCTGCAGGCGGGTCATGATGGGCGGGAATCGGGACGACGGCGCGGACACGCCCCGCCTGCGCCGCGCGGCGCAGGCGGGAGCGGATGCCGCAGCGGTTCAGCGCGGCGCCTTCGGCATGGCGAACCAGGCATCGAAGCCGA
>NZ_JBIQNC010000016.1:0-41417 GCF_044462705.1 Xenophilus sp. | reverse complement strand
GGGCATCCAGCCAGCTCGCCAGGGCGGCGACCAGCGAGCCGGCGTGCAGCGGGCCGGTGGGCGAGGGCGCGAAGCGGCCGGTGTAGGCCATCGCACCCGGCTATGCCACGGCCAGCGCCAGCTCCAGCCCGGAGACGAAGGCGTCTTCCACCCGGTGGCCGATGCACCAGTCGCCCGCCACGCCGAGGCCGGCCTTCGCGTCCCACAGGTGCGAGCGGCCCAGCGGCGTCTCGGTCTTGGCCTCGGTCCACAGGCGCGCCTCGGCCAGGGTGGGCGTGGCGAGGATGCCGGTGATCTCGGCGAAGGCGCGCAGCAGCTTGGCTCGCACGCGCGCCGCGTCGTCGCGCAGGTGCTCGCGCGACCACTCGGCGCTGGCCTGCACCGTCCAGCGCTCGATGGCGCCGCGGCCGGGCTTGGAGGATTCGCGCGCCAGCCAGGCCACACGGTGGTGGGTGGAGCGCGCGCAGTTCCACTGCGGGCCCAGGTGCGGCAGGCCGGGCTGGCTGGCCTGCGCGAAGGCCAGGTGCAGCGACCAGCACGGCGCGATGCGCACGTCGGCCACCTGCCGCGCCAGGCCGTCGGCCACCGGCGCCAGCAGCGCTCGCGCGGCGGTCGGCGGCACCGCCAGCAGCACGGCGTCGAAGCCGGCCTGCACGGCGGTGTCGTCGGCCTCGCCCTGCGTGCGCAGCTGCCAGCGGCCGGGCTGCAGCGAGTCGGCTTCGATGCGAACGACGGTGGTGCCCCGGTGCAGCGCATCGCCCAGCGGCGCGGCCCAGTGGGCGGGCAGCGCGTCCATGCGCGGCACGGCGACCCAGTGCGGCTCCAGGCCCGGCAGCGCGGCCTCGACCAGCCGGCCGGCCGGGTCGAGCACGCGCACGGCGTTGGCGCTCCAGCGCCGGCAGGGAGCGCCGGTGGCGTCCAGCGCGCGGCGCAGGCGCTCGTCGCGCACGGTGAAGTACTGCGCGCCGCTGTCGAAGCTGCCGTAGGGAGATTCCCAGCCGGCCAGGCGGCCGCCGGGTCGCGCGTCGCGCTCGAACAGCGCGACCGCGTGGCCCGCCTGCACCAGCGTGCGCGCCGCCGTCAGGCCCGCGAGGCCCGCACCGACGATGGCGATGCGGCGGGGCGGCGGGGTGTGGCGGTCGGCGATGGGCATGGTGGCGGTGTGCGGTGAGGGGATGGCGCCCGACTCTAACCGCTCGGCCCGCGCCCGCGGTGCCGCGTGAGCAGCGCCTCGCGGGTGGTCGGATGCTCGAACTGCGCCAGCCACCACTTCAGCGCCAGCCCCGGCTGCGCGGCGCTGCGCACGCGCCAGGCGCAGTGCATGCGGCCCAGCGGCGCGGGGCGCTCGGTGGCGAGTTCCACCAGGTGCCCGGCCTCGACGTAGGGCCGCGCCATCGGCTCGGGCAGGAAGCCGGCGCCCAGGCCGTGCAGTTGCGCGTGCAGCTTGGCCTGCAGCGTGGGCACGGTGAGCACGTCCTGCCCTTCCAGCAGGTTCACGCTCATGCCCTGGCGCTGGCGGGCCGAGTCGGCGGCGGCCACGGCGCGATGCGCGCGCATCTGCGCCTCGGTGAGGGGCTGCGGCGCCCCGGCCAGCGGGTGGTGCGGCGCCACGGCGTAGACGAAGCGGATCTCGCCCAGCAGGCAACTGCGGATGCCGCCGCCGGTGAAGGCCAGGCTCTGGGCGTCGAGCACGGCGCCGATGGCCAGGTCGGCCTCGCCGCTGGTGAGCGCCTCGATGGTGCCCAGCAGCGTTTCGTCGCGCAGCTTCAGGCGCGTGGGCGGGTTCAGCGCGTAGAAGGCGCCGACCAGGTCGTACAGCGGGTCGCGCGCGATCGCGCTGTCGATGGCGATGGTCAGCTGCGGCTCCCAGCCGGTGGCGATGCGGCGCACGCGGTTGGCCACGGCGTCGATCTCGGCCAGCAGCCGGCCGGCGTCGCGCAGCAGCTCGGCGCCGGCCTCGCTCAGCCGCGCCTGGCGGGCGCTGCGGTCGAACAGCAGCACGTCCAGCGCGTCCTCGATCTGGCGCACGCGGTAGGTCAGGGCGCTGGGCACCACGCCCAGCGCGCGCGCGGCAGCGGCGAAGCTGCCGCGCTCGGCCACGGTCTGGAGCATCGCCAGGGCGTCGGGGGTGAGGACTTCGCGGGCGCCGGGCATGGGCGGATTGTCATTCAAATCGTTTGAATGGTGTCTTCAAGACGGCTGCCTCCCGGAGCCGGTTCCCCGGCCTAAAGTACCTTCCATCGCGGTGCAGTCCGGCACCGCCCACGAGAGGGCAAGGCATCCACGAGGCGCCCGCTGCCCGCATTCGAAAGGGTTCAACGATGTTGCAAGTCCGCAGCTCCCAGGAACGCGGCTACGCCGACCACGGCTGGCTCAAGTCCTTCCACAGCTTCTCGTTCGCGGGGTACTACGACCCGGCCTTCATGGGCTGGGGCAACCTGCGCGTGATCAACGAGGACCGGGTCGCCGCCGGCGCCGGCTTCGGCACCCACGGCCACCGCGACATGGAGATCATCAGCTACGTGCTCGACGGCGCGCTGGCGCACAAGGACAGCATGGGCAATGTGGAGTCGATCCCGCCCGGCGAGGTGCAGCGCATGAGCGCCGGCCGCGGCGTGATGCACAGCGAGTTCAACCACGAGGCCGACAAGACCACGCACTTCCTGCAGATATGGATCGAGCCGAACGTGCGCGGCATCACGCCGGGCTACGAGCAGAAGAAGGTCGACGCGGCCGACAAGCGCGGCCGGCTGGCGCTGGTGGCGGCGCCGGAAGGCGAGGGCGCGGCGGTGAGCATCCACGCCGACGCCCGGATGTACGCGGGCCTGTTCGACGGCGGCGAGGCAGCCGAACTGGCGCTGGACCCGCACCGCAAGGCCTACGTGCACGTGGTGCGCGGCGAGGTGCAGGTGAACGGCCGGCAGCTCGGCGGCGGCGATGCGGCGATGATCGCGGACGAATCGCGCCTGGCGCTGTCGCACGGCAAGGACGCCGAAGTCCTCGTCTTCGACCTGGCGCCGTAAAGTGCCGGTGCCGCGGCCTCGCAGAACGGGCCGCGGCTTTCCTTTCCCTCTTTTCACATGTTTGTCTTTTTCAACGCAAGGAGCCCTTCCATGGCCATCACCCAGACCTCTTCCACCACGCCCACCCAGGACGGCCTCGCGCTGCTGGGGCGCATCTTCCTGGCCGCGCTGTTCATTCCGGTCGGCTTCGGCAAGATCGCGGGCTTCGCCGGCACGGCGGGCTACATCGCCTCGGTGGGGCTGCCGATGCCGCAGGTGGGCGCGGCGATCGCCATCGTGGTCGAGCTGGGTCTGGGCATCCTGCTGCTGGTGGGCTTCAAGACGCGGCTGGCCGCGCTGCTGATCGCGCTGTTCACGCTGGCCGCGGCGCTGTTTTTCCACAACTACTGGTCGATGCCGGCCGACAAGGTGATGATCAACCAGCTCATGTTCTGGAAGAACATCGCCATCGCCGGTGGCCTGCTCGCCTTCACGGCCTTCGGCCCCGGCCGCTTCAGTATCGACAGGAAATAACAACCCCCATGCCGCTTCGCGGCTCCCCCTTCTCTCGCTTCGCGGGAAGGGGGCGCACCCGGCGGCCTGGCAAAGCCAGTTCCGCGGGTGCCCTGGCATGGCCTGCTCCGCGGCCACCTGATATTGAACGAACTGAATCGAGCACACGAACATGAGCGGCATCGTCATCGTCTACCACTCCGGCTACGGCCACACCCAGCGCGTGGCGCAGGCGGTGGCTGAGGGCGCGCAGGCCGAACTGATCGCCATCGACGCCGACGGCAACCTGCCGGTCGGCGGCTGGGAGGTGCTGGCCGCGGCCAGGGCCATCGTGTTCGGCTCGCCCACCTACATGGGCGGGCCGAGCTGGCAGTTCAAGAAGTTCGCCGACGCCTCCTCCAAGGTCTGGTTCGCCCAGGGCTGGAAGGACAAGCTCTTCGCCGGCTTCACCAACAGCGCGACCATGAACGGCGACAAGTTCGCCACGCTGACCTACCTGTGGCAGCTGGCCATGCAGCACAGCGGCCTGTGGATCAGCCTGGGGATCAAGCCGACCAACGACAAGGCGGCCACGCGGCACGCGCCCAACTACGTGGGCGGCTACGGCGGCCTGCTGACCACCTCGCCCTCGGACGCCAGCGCGGCCGAGGTGCCGCAGGGCGACCTGGACACGGCGCGCGCCTTCGGCGAGCGCATCGCGCAGGTCGTCGCGGCGCGCGGCTGAGGCGGCGCCCGCCTTTCCCACCGGCATCCGGACAAAGACAAGGAGCACCCCATGACCGATCCCCTGCAACTGCTCAAGCCGCACGACAAGGACCTGGGCGGCGGCTTCCTCGTGCGCCGGCTGCTGCCCGCCGCGCAGCAGCGCTCGGTCGGGCCCTTCGTCTTCTTCGACCACATGGGCCCGGTCACCGAGCATCCCGAGGACCGGCACGACGTGCGCCCGCACCCGCACATCGGCCTGGCGACGGTGACTTACCTGTTCGAGGGCGCGATGATGCACCGCGACAGCCTGGGCTCGGCGCAGGAGATCCTGCCCGGCGCCATCAACTGGATGACCGCGGGCCGCGGCATCGTGCACTCGGAGCGCAAGCCCGAGCGCCTGAAGGGCGGCACCTTCGTCAACCACGGCCTGCAACTGTGGGTGGCGCTGCCGCGGGAGCACGAGGAGGCGGAGCCGAGCTTCGTGCACACCGCCGCCGAGGCGATCCCCGCGCTGACGGAGCAGGGCGCGGCCGTGCGCGTGCTGGTGGGCGAGGCCTTCGGCGCGACGTCGCCCGTGGCCACGCTCAGCGAGACGCTGTACCTGGACATCCGGCTGCCGGCGGGCGGGCGCTTCGAGCTGCCGGCGCTGGCGCCCGAGCGCGCCGTCTACCCGGTCGACGGCGACGTGCGGATCGACGGCGATGCCGTCGCGCAGCACGCGATGGCGGTGCTGCCCGAAGGCCGCGCCGTGGTGATCGAGGCCGACGCGGCGGTCCGGCTGGTGGTCATCGGCGGCGCGCCGCTGGACGGGCCGCGCTTCATGGCGTGGAACTTCGTCTCCAGCCGCCGCGAGCGCATCGTCGAGGCCGGCGCGGACTGGGCCGCGCAGCGCATGGGCCAGGTGCCGGGTGAGACGGAATTCATCCCGCTGCCGGACCTCCCCGCCTTCAAGGCCGGCTGACGACCCAGGCCAGCGCCCGCAGCCAGTGCGGCTGCCAGGTGAGCACGAGGCTCACGGCGAGCGCGGCGCAGGCCAGGGCCATGACCCACACGAGCACCGCCATCGAGGCGTGATCCACGCGCAGGCACAGCGCCAGGCCTGCCGCCAGGCCGAGACCGCCCAGTGCGCGCAGCCGCAGCACGGCCGCCCGCGTGGGCGCGTCCGGCCGCACCTGCGTCCAGTGCGTCTCCATCGCCAGCGCCAGCCAGCCCATGCCGGCCACGCAGGCCGCCAGCGCCGCGGCCAGCAGCGCCGCCTCACGCATGTGCCGCCTCCGCGCGAGGGGCCGGCCGGACGCCTGCGGCCGCGCGACGGCCGAGCCGGCGCGCGGCCCCCGCCGCCAGCGCGGCGCTGGCCAGCAGGAACAGGTCCACGCCGGCCACCGGCCAGTAGGTGTCGATGAAGACCGTCCTGGCGAGGTGGTCGCCGGTGGTCAGCCAGTTCAGCAGCACGGCGGCCACCGCTATCGCCGCGACGGCCCAGCACTGCTCGCGCCACGCCGGGTTGGGCCGCCCCTGCGCCACCGGGGCGCTGCGCGCGAAGGCGTGCGCCATCGCCAGCGCCCAGCCGGCCCAGAACAGGTACTGCTCCAGGTCGCCGCGCGGCGGCCAGCCGGCCGGCAGCGATTCAGGCAGGAGGCGGTTGGCGATCAGGATCGTCAGCGCGGCCAGCAGCATGCCGGTCACCGTGGTCACCGCCAGCGCATCGACCACGCGGCTTCCCTGGCTGCCGGCGGCGGCGTGCTGCTTCTTGCGCTTCTCGACGAAGAAGATGAAGCCGGTGGCGATGCACACGCAGCCCAGCAGCCCGCCCAGCACGTACAGCCAGCGCAGCAGCCAGTGGCGGAAGTGCTGCAGGTGCAGCCCGGTCAGGAAGGTGTTGACGCTGTCCACCGCCGTGCGCGGCGGGTCCTCGCGCAGCAGTTCGCCGGTGCCGGCCTTGAAGTGGATGCCGTCGCCCACCAGCGCGATCCGGTCGGTGCCCGCGCGGTACACGCTGACGTAGCCGTTGGCGTCGCCGACGTGGCTCACGGTGAGCAGGCCCACCTCGCCGGCCATGCCCCTGGCGGCCCAGCGGCGCTGCGCCTCGGCGGCCATGGCGTCCACCGAGGCCAGCGGCGCGGCGACGCCGGCGCGGTCGTGCGGCAGGCCGGTCTCCTCGGCCTCCAGCTTCTCGTGCAGCTCATGCAGCGGGTTCAGCTGCGTGTGCGTCACCGGGAAGTAGATGCCCGCGAAGATCACCAGCCCGGTGAAGGCGAAGAAGAAGTGGAAGGGCAGCGCCAGCACGCCCGTCATGTTGTGCAGGTCCAGCACGCTGCGCTGCGTCGACTTCTTCGGCCGGAAGGTGAAGAACTCGCGGAAGATCCTGCGGTGCATCACCACGCCGCTGACCAGCGCGGCCAGCATCGTCAGCCCGGCCAGGCCCACGATCCAGTAGCCCAGGTCCTTCCAGCTCAGGTTCAGGCTGTAGTGCAGCGGATAGAAGAACTGGCTGCCGATCTTGAGCCGGTCGTCGGGCAGTGCGACGCCGGTGCGCGGGTCGATGGTGCGGTTGCCGCGGGCCGCGTCGTCGGGGTCCCTGGCGTTGGGCACCTCGTAGCTGGTGAACAGCGACAGCACCGGATCGCGGTGGGTGGTGTAGGCGCCCCAGCTGCGCACGGTGTCGAAGCGCGCGGGCAACGGTCCGTCGACCCGGTCGCGCAGGTAGTCCAGGCTCTCCTTGCTGGGCTGCATGTCCTGGAAGATGGGCTGCAGCAGCCTGTCGAACGAGGGCATGGACTGCGCGGCATGGCGCGAGGCGGGAATGGCCCAGCGGTCGATCTCGCGGTCGAACACCGACAGCGAGCCGAAGAAGAAGCAGGCCATCAGCACGAAGCCCAGCGCCAGGCCGAACCAGGTGTGCACCCAGGCCATCGCCTGGCGGAAGTTGGGGAACATGGCGTGCGTCCTTCAGAGCAGGGTCCGCTGTACCAGCGAGGCCGCGCCGGCCATCAGCGCGCCGCCGCCGGCCAGCACCAGCCACACGCGCGCCAGGCGGCGGGCCGCGAAGGCCCACAGGAAGGCTGCCAGATACAGCAGCATGCCCAGGATGCTGCTCAGGTGCTCGGCGTCGTGGAAGGGCATCCCCAGCGCGAACAGGCCGCTGGTGGCCAGGGCGATGAAGCCCCAGCAGAAGGCATAGCCGCCCAGCACGGCGGCGGCGACGCGCAGCGCGGCGTGCAGGCGGGGGCGGGAGGCAAGGCTGGCGGTCATGCGGGATCGGAAAGCCGGGTGGAATCGGGCCGCGGCGCTTCGGCGGGCGGCGGAAGCGCCGCATTGTGCAGGAGCATGCCCGGCCCCGATGCTGTCGGGGCCTCGCACGGGGTGCGCGGCCGCGGAAAAGAGAAAGGCCACGCCCTCGCGGGCATGGCCTTCCTTCCTGTTCCTGCCGTGCAGGACGCGGGTCAGTAGCCGCGGCGGCCGCCGCCGCCGAAATTGCCACCACCACCACCGCCGCCACCGCGGCGCTTGTTGCCGCCGTAGCCGCCGCCACCACCGCCGCCGCCGCCGCCGGTGCGCCGGTTGCGGCTGAAGGTGGCATCGACGCTGGTGCGCAGCGGGTCGGGCTGGCCGGCGCCGCCGCCGAGGGATTCGGCACGGCGGTGCGCCACCTGGTCGGCGTGCGAAGGGCTGGTCGTGTTGCCGTAGTGCTTGGGCTGGCGCTCGACGCGCTCCTCGTAGAGCGCGTGCGGCTGGGCCGGGCTGGGGTTGTGGTGGCGCTTGGGGGCGTGCTGGCGCGGCGGCTGCGCGCCGTCGCGCTGCTGGCCGCGGCCGCCGCCGGCATTGCCGTTGCCGTTGCCGCCGCCCGGCTTCTTCGGGCCGCGTCCGCCTTCCTGGCCCTTGTTCTCGCGGATGCGCTGCATCATCTCCTGGCGCGCGGCCTTGGCGGCGGCAGCCATCACCTCGCGGCTGGGCGGGCGGCCGGCGCCGCCCCACAGCGTCTGGCGGCCCATGGCGATGGGCTCGGCCCGCTCGCCCTCGTCGGGGCCGAAGCCCTCGATCACCTGCACGGGGATCTGCTGCTTGGTGAAGCGCTCGATCTCCTGCATGAAGCCTTCCTCGTCCAGGCACACCAGGCTCACGGCCTGGCCTTCCTTGCCGGCGCGGCCGGTGCGGCCGATGCGGTGGACGTAGTCCTCGGGCACGTTGGGGATCTCGTAGTTCACCACGTGCGGCAGGTCGTCGATGTCGATGCCGCGGGCGGCGATGTCGGTGGCCACCAGGGCGCGGATCTCACCCGTCTTGAAGCCACCCAGCGCCTGGGTGCGCGCGCTCTGGCTCTTGTTGCCATGCAGCGCCATGGCCGTGACGCCGTTCTTGTTGAGGAAATCGGCCACGTGGTTGGCGCCGAACTTGGTGCGGGTGAACACCAGCACCTGGCTCCAGTCGTGCTGCTGGATGATGTGCGCCAGCAGCTGCTTCTTCTTGGCGCGGCCCACCGGGTGCACCACCTGCGTGATGCGCTGCACGGTGGTGTTGCGCGGCGTGACCTGGATGCTCTGCGGGTTGCGCAGCAGGCCGTTGGCCAGGTCGCGGATCTCGTCGCTGAAGGTGGCCGAGAACAGCAGGCTCTGCTTGTCGTCGGGCAGCAGGGCCAGGATCTTCTTCACGTCGTGGATGAAGCCCATGTCCAGCATGCGGTCGGCCTCGTCCAGGACGAGGATCTCGACGGTGGACAGGTCCAGGTGCCCCTGCTGCTGCAGGTCGAGCAGGCGGCCCGGGGTGGCCACCAGGATGTCCACGCCCCGCTTGATGCGGTCGATCTGCGGATTCATGCCCACGCCGCCGAAGATGACGGTGGAGGTGAGGGGCAGGTTCTTGCCGTAGGTGCGCACGGACTCCTCGACCTGTGCGGCCAGTTCGCGCGTGGGCGTCAGCACCAGGGCGGCGATGCCGTCCTTGCCGAACTTGTTGGTCCTTCCCTGGCCCTTGGAGAGCTTGTGCAGCATCGGCAGGGTGAAGGCGGCGGTCTTGCCGGTGCCGGTCTGGGCGCCGGCGAGGAGGTCGCGGCCCTCGAGCACGGCGGGGATCGCCTGGGCCTGGATGGGGGTGGGGGTTTCGTAGCCTTGCTCGCGCACGGCCTCGAGGATGGCCGGGGCCAGCTTCAGTTCGTCGAAGTTCATTGAATCGAAAGAGCGCCTGACACGGCGCGGTGTTTCAGTGGCGTGACCGCCCGCCGCGGGCCGCCTTGAAGGGGGCGGCCGGGCCAGTCGAGGGCATGTCGAGTTGGGGGGTGGGAGCCTGCGAGGCGGGTGCCTCGTCGTCCCCGGCAGGAAGCCGTGTCGCGGATAACTGTGTCCGGCAACGGCGCCATTGTCGCACGACTCGGCAGGGGCACGCTGCGCCGGCTTGCCTCACGGGGGATAATCCACGTTTTGCGCCGCCCGGCACCCGGGCCCTTCGCCGCGCACACCCACCCCCGAAGCATTCGCAGGTAAGCAAGCACCGCCATGGCCCAGTACGTCTACACCATGAACCACGTCTCCAAGACCGTGCCGCCCAAGCGGCAGATCTTGAAGGACATCTCCCTCTCCTTCTTCCCCGGCGCCAAGATCGGCGTGCTCGGCCTCAACGGCTCGGGCAAGTCCTCGCTGCTGAAGATCATGGCCGGCGTGGACAAGGAGATCGAGGGCGAGGCGATGCCGATGCCCGGCCTGTCGATCGGCTACCTGGAGCAGGAGCCCAAGCTCGACCCCGAGCACACGGTGCGCGAGGCCATCGACGAGGCGATGAAGGAGGTCAACGACGCCAAGAAGCGACTTGACGAGATCTACGCCGCCTACGCCGAGCCCGACGCCGACTTCGACGCCCTGGCCGCAGAGCAGGGCCAGCTCGAAGCGGTGATCGCCGCCGCCGGCACCGACTCCGAGCACCAGATCGAGATCGCCGCCGACGCGCTGCGCCTGCCGCCCTGGGACGCCAAGATCGGCCAGCTCTCGGGCGGCGAGAAGCGCCGCGTGGCGCTGTGCACGCTGCTGCTGTCCAAGCCCGACATGCTGCTGCTGGACGAGCCGACCAACCACCTGGACGCCGAATCGGTCGAGTGGCTGGAAATCTTCCTGCAGCGCTTCACCGGCACCGTGGTGGCCATCACCCACGACCGCTACTTCCTCGACAACGCGGCCGAGTGGATCCTCGAGCTGGACCGCGGCCGCGGCATTCCCTACAAGGGCAACTACAGCGAGTGGCTGCTGCAGAAGCAGAACCGCCTGGAGGCCGAGCAGAAGGGCGAGGAAGCCCACGCCAAAGCCCTGAAGAAGGAACTGGAGTGGGTGCGCCAGAACGCCAAGGGCCGCCAGGCCAAGAGCAAGGCGCGCATCCAGCGCTTCGAGGAGCTGAGCGACTACGAATACCAGAAGCGCAACGAGACGCAGGAGATCTTCATCCCCGTGGCCGATCGCCTGGGCAGCCAGGTGATCGAGTTCAAGAACGTCAGCAAGAGCTTCGGCGACAGGGTGCTGATCGACAACCTGAGCTTCAACATCCCGGCCGGCGCCATCGTCGGCATCATCGGGCCCAACGGCGCGGGCAAGTCCACGCTGTTCAAGCTGATCGCCGGGCGCGAGCAGCCCGACTCGGGCGAGGTGGTGGTCGGCCAGACGGTGAAGATGGCCTACGTCGACCAGTCGCGCGACGCGCTGGCCAACGACAAGACCGTGTGGGAGGACATCTCGGGCGGCCTGGACATCATCAACGTCGGCAAGTTCCAGATGGCCAGCCGCGCCTATGCCGGCCGCTTCAACTTCAACGGGCAGGACCAGCAGAAGAAGGTGGGCAACCTCTCCGGCGGCGAGCGCGGCCGCCTGCACCTGGCCAAGACGCTGATCCAGGGCGGCAACGTGCTGCTGCTGGACGAACCCTCGAACGACCTCGACGTGGAAACCCTGCGCGCGCTGGAAGACGCGCTGCTCGAATACGCGGGCACCGTGCTGGTCATCAGCCACGACCGCTGGTTCCTCGACCGCATCGCCACCCACATCCTGGCGGCCGAGGGCGACTCGCAGTGGGTCTTCTTCGACGGCAACTACCAGGAGTACGAGGCCGACAAGAAGAAGCGCCTGGGCGAGGAGGGCGCGGCGCCCAAGCGCGTGCGCTTCAAGGCGCTGAAGTGATAGGCGGCGGGTGCGCAGGAGACGACTCCTCCGCACCCGCCGTCATTCGGCGCCGTCCAGCGGCGGATCGCCGAGCCAGCGGCGCGGCCCCGCGCCGCGCAGGCCCGCCTGGTCGCCCACGTTGGACAGCAGGCAGCGCTTCATCGACAGGCATCCGCAGCCGATGCACTCCTGCAGCCCCATGTTCAGGGCCTGCAGTTCGGCGATCCGCGCCTCGATCCGCTTCTTCCACTGGCTGGACAGGCGCTGCCAGTCCCGGCCCGTGGGCACGTGGTCCTTGGGCAGGTGGGCCAGTTCGGCCGCCACCTCGTCCAGCGTGAGGCCGACCTTCTGCGCGAACACGATGAAGGCCACGCGGCGCAATACCGAGCGCGGATAGCGGCGGTGCCCCGACTCGCCGCGCACCGATGCGATCAGGCCGCGCGACTCGTAGAAGCGAAGCGCCGACGCGGCGATGCCGCTGCGCTGCGCGATGCGGCCGATCGTGAGCAGCGGGTCCGGCTGGGAAGAGGACATGGCGGCCACCTCTTGACTTCAAGTTAACTTGAACTTTGATCATAGCGATTTCGACGGCGATCCGGGGTGACCGGGAGCGCCGTCGCGGCGGCCTTCGGGGCGCCGTCCTCCTGGCCTGACGAAGGAAATCCTATGGTTCAACGCATTCGACCCCGTCCTGCCGCGCGCGGCGCGGGAGCCCTGGCCGCCGCGGCGGCCCTCGCGGCGCTGCTGGCCGGCTGCCAGCCCGGCGCCGCCGGCACCGCGTCCGCCGCGTCGCCGCCCGAGGTCACCGTGTCGCCGGTGCTGGCGCGCAGCGTCAGGCCCTGGGACGAGTTCAACGGCCGGATCGCGGCGGTGCACAGCGTGGAGGTGCGGCCCCGCGTGAGCGGCGCGATCGAGCGGGTCGCCTTCGTGGACGGGCAAGAGGTGCGCCGCGGCGACCTGCTGTTCGTGATCGACCCGCGGCCGTACCGCGCGGCGCTGGCCAGCGCGCAGGCCGGGCTGGAACGCGCGCGCGCCGCCGCCTCGCTGGCGCAGTTGCAGGCGCAGCGCGCGCAGACGCTGGCGGCCGGCCAGGCCATCTCGCAGGAGGAGCACGACACGCGCAGCGCCGGGCTGGCGCAGAGCCGGGCGGACGTGCGCGCCGCGGAGGCGGCGGTGGCGCAGGCCCGGCTGGCGCTGGAGTTCACCGAGGTGCGCTCGCCGATCGCGGGCCGCGCCGGGCGGGCGCTGCTGACGGCGGGCAACCTCGCGCAGGCCGACCAGAGCCTGCTCGCGACCGTGGTGTCGCAGGACCCGGTGCAGGTGCACTTCGATGCCGACGAGCAGAGCTACCTGCGCTACCTCGGCGCGGCGCGCAGGGGCGAACGCGCCGTGCAGGTGGGGCTGGCGGACGAGGCCGGCTTCCCGCACACCGGCCGGCTGGATTTCATGGACAACCGCGTGGACCCGGCCACCGGCACCATCCGGGCGCGGGCCGTGCTCGCCAACCCGGCGCATCGCTTCACGCCGGGCCTGTTCGCACGGGTCCGGCTGGAAGGCGGCGGCGAGGCCGAGGCGCTGCTGGTCGACGAGCAGGCGGTGCTGACCGACCAGGACCGCAAGTACGTCTACGTCGTGGGCGGCGACGGCAAGGCCGTGCGCAAGGACGTGACGCTGGGCCGCAGGGTGGGTGCCCTGCGCGTGGTGCAGTCCGGCCTGGACGGGCGGGAGCGCGTGGTGGTCGACGGCATGCAGAAGATCTTCTATCCCGGCATGCCGGTGCAGGTGCGGGAGCGGCCGCCGCAGGAAGAAGACGCACGCGTGGCCCGGGCCCCGGCGCGTTGAAGGAGGCGCCGTGGACCTCTCCAAGTTCTTCATCGACCGGCCGATCTTCGCGGTCGTGCTGTCCGTCGTCATCTTCGCGCTGGGCCTGATCGTCATTCCCGCGCTGCCCTCGGGCGAATACCCCGAGGTCGTGCCGCCCAGCGTGGTGGTGCGCACCACCTATCCGGGCGCCAACCCCAAGGAGATCGCCGAGTCGGTCGCCATCCCGCTGGAGGAGGCGGTCAACGGGGTGGAGGGCATCATGTACATGAAGTCGGTGGCCGGCTCGGACGGCAGCCTCGCGCTCACCGTCACCTTCAAGCCCGGCATCGATCCCGACACCGCCGCGGTGCGCGTGCAGAACCGGGTGAGCCAGGCGCAGGCGCGCCTGCCGGCGGAAGTGCGCCAGTACGGCATCACCACGCAGAAGCAGTCGCCCACGCCGCTGATGTACGTGAGCTTCTATTCGCCGGACCAGCGCTACGACGCGCTGTACCTGCGCAACCACCTCAGCCTGCGCGTCAAGGACGAGCTGTCGCGCCTGGACGGCGTGGGCGACGTGGGCGTCTACGGCGCGGGCGAGTACGCCATGCGCGTCTGGCTCGACCCGGGCCGGCTGGCCGCGCGCGGCCTCACCGCGGCCGACGTGGTGCGGGCGGTGCGCGAGCAGAACGTGCAGGTGTCCGCCGGCCAGCTGGGCGCGGAACCCGCGCCGCGCGACAACCCGATGCTGCTGTCCATCAACGTGCAGGGCCGCCTGCACAGCGAGGCGGAGTTCGGCGACATCGTGGTCAAGCACGGCGAGGCGGGCCAGCTGGTGCGGCTGGCCGACGTGGCGCGTGTCGAGCTCGGCTCGGGCGACTACTCGCTGCGCGCGCTGTACGACGGCATGCCGCAGGCCACCATCGGCATCTTCCTGTCGCCCGGCGCCAACGCGCTCGCCGTGGCCGAGGCGGTGTACGGCCGGCTGGAGGCGCTGTCGCAGGCCTTCCCGGAAGGCATGGCCTACCGCGCCGTGTGGGATCCGACCGTGTTCGTGCGCGCATCCATCCAGGCGGTGCAGAAGACGCTGCTGGAGGCGGTGGTGCTCGTGGTGCTGGTGGTGGTGCTGTTCCTGCAGACCTGGCGCGCCTCGGTCATTCCGCTGGTGGCCGTGCCGGTGTCCATCGTCGGCACCTTCGCGGGGCTGTACCTGCTGGGCTACTCGATCAACACCCTGACGCTGTTCGGCCTGGTGCTGGCCATCGGCATCGTGGTGGACGACGCGATCGTGGTGGTCGAGAACGTGGAGCGCTACATCGAGCAGGGCTTCTCGCCGCGCGAGGCGGCGCACCGGGCCATGCGCGAGGTCTCGGGGCCCATCGTCGCCATCGCCCTGGTGCTGTGCGCCGTGTTCGTGCCCATGGCCTTCCTGAGCGGGGTCACGGGGCAGTTCTACAAGCAGTTCGCGGTCACCATCGCCATCTCCACGGTGATCTCGGCGGTCAACTCGCTGACGCTGTCGCCGGCGCTCGCGGCGCGGCTGCTGCGCCCGCACGGCGCGCCGAAGGACACGCTCACGCGCGGCATCGACCGCTGCTTCGGCCGCCTGTTCGGCGCCTTCAACCGCTTCTTCCTGCGCGGCTCTCACCGCTACGAAGGCGCCGTGTCGCGCACGCTGGGCCGGCGCGGGCTGGTGTTCCTGGTCTACGCGCTGCTGCTGGCCGCCACGGCCGTGCTGTTCCGGGCGGTGCCCGAGGGCTTCATCCCCACGCAGGACAAGCTGTACCTCTTCGCCGGCGCCAAGCTGCCGGAGGGCGCGTCGCTCGCCCGCACCGAGGCCGTGACGCGCCAGCTCAACGACATCGCGCACCAGGTGGAGGGCGTCGAAAGCGTGACGGCCTTCGCCGGGCTCAATGCGCTGCAGCAGGTGAACACGCCCAACGTCACCAACTCGTACATCGGCCTGAAGCCCTTCGGCGAGCGCACGCGCAGCGCGCAGCAGATCGCCGCGGAGCTGGGCGAGCGCTTCGCCGCCGTGCAGGGCGGCTTCGCCTACGCGCTGATGCCGCCGCCCATCGAGGGCCTGGGCAACGGCTCGGGCTACTCGCTGTACCTGCAGGACCGCGCGGGGCTGGGCTTCGGCGCGCTGCAGAACGCGCTGGCTGCCTTCCAGGCCGAGGTGGCGAAGACGCCGGGCATGGGCTATCCAGTCAGCGCCTACCAGTCCAACATCCCGCAACTGGAGGTCCGGCTCGACCGGGCGAAGGCCAAGGCCCAGGGCGTGGCGCTGACCGACGTGTTCGAGGCGCTGCAGGCCAACCTGGGCTCGGTGTACGCGAACGACTTCAACCTGTTCGGCCGCGTCTACCGCGTGATGGTGCAGGCCGACAGCGCGCACCGCCAGCAGGTGGCAGACATCGGCCGGCTGCAGGTGCGCAACGCGGCGGGCGAGATGGTGCCGCTGGGCGCGCTGGCCACCGTCGTGCCGACCTTCGGGCCGGACCCGGTGGTGCGCTACAACGGCTACCCGGCCGCCGACGTGATCGGCGACGCCGATCCCCGCGTGCTGTCCTCCGGCCAGGTGATCGCCCGGCTGCAGGAGATCGCCGAGCGGGTGCTGCCGCGCGGCATCGCGCTCGAATGGACCGACCTGAGCTACCAGCAGGTCACGCAGAGCCGCGCGGCGCTGGTCGTGTTCCCGGTGGCGGTGATCCTGGCCTTCCTGGTGCTGGCCGCGCTGTACGAGAGCTGGACCCTGCCGCTGGCGGTGGTGCTGATCGTGCCCGTGTGCATGTGCGCGGGCCTGCTGGGCGTGTGGCTCAGCGGCGGCGACAACAACGTCTTCGTGCAAGTAGGCCTGGTGGTGCTGATGGGGCTGGCCTGCAAGAACGCGATCCTGATCATCGAGTTCGCGCGCGAGATGGAGATGCGTGGCATGGACACGGTGCAGGCCGCGCTGCAGGCCTGCCGCCTGCGCCTGCGGCCCATCGTCATGACCTCGGTGGCCTTCATCGCCGGCGCGGTGCCGCTGCTGCTGGGCTCCGGCGCCGGCAGCGAGATCCGGCTGGCGACGGGCGTGACCGTGGTCGGCGGCATGCTCGGCGTCACGGTGTTCGGCCTGTTCCTCACGCCCGTGTTCTACGTGGCGCTGCGCCGTCTCGCGGGCACGCGGCTGGCCGCGCCCGGCGCCGGCGTTTCGGGAGAGGAGGCGACGCATGCGTGAAGCCATGACAAGCCTGCGCCGCCGACTGGGCGCGATGGCGGCCGCCGCCGCGCTGGCCGGTTGCGCGGTCGGCCCGGACCACCGGACGCCGCCGCCGCCCGACGCGCTGCCGGACCGCTTTGCGCGGGACACGCTGCCGCCCGCGAACGGCGCGCCGGCCGAAGACGCCGCCAGCGCCGCGTTCTGGCGCGCCTTCCGCGACGACCGGCTCGACGCCCTGGTGGCCCGCGCGCTGGACGCCAACCAGGACCTGCGGCTGGCGCTGGCGCGCTACGAGCGTGCCCTGGCCCTGGGCCGGGAGGCCGGCTTCGACCGGCTGCCCACCGTCACCGCAGGGGGCAGTGCGCGGCATGCCCGGCTGTCCGAGACCGAGGCCCAGGGACGGCCGCGCTCCGCCGGGAGCGTCGGCGCCGCCATCCAGGCCGGCTGGGAGATCGACCTGGCCGGCCGGGTGCGCCGGCACGTCGAGGCCAGCCGCGCCGATGCCGAGGCGGCCGGCGCCGACGCGCAGGCCCTGCGCACGGCGATCGTCGGCGAGGTGGCGGGCACCTACGCGCAGTTGCGCGGCCTGCAGGCGCGCCTGCGCGTGGCGCGCGAGAACGCGCAGGCCCAGCAGGAGACGCTGCGGCTGGTGCAGGCGCGGCTGGCGGGCGGGCGCGGCACCGCCTTCGACGAAGCCCGGGCGCGCATGCTGCTCGAAGGTACGTCCTCGCGCGTGCCGGCGCTGGCCGCGCAGATCGCCGTGGCCCAGCACCGCCTGGCGGTGCTGACCGGCCTGCCGCCGGGCGCGCTGATCGACGAACTGGATGCGCCCGGCCCGCTGTTCGCGCTGCCGCCGCGCCCGGACGCGGGCACGCCCGCCGCGCTGCTGCGCCGGCGTCCCGACGTGCGCGCGGCCGAGGCGCGTCTGCACGCCGCCACCGCGCGCGTGGGCGTGGCCAGCGCCGATCTCTTCCCCCGCGTCACGCTCGGGGCCGTGCTGGGCAGCGTCGCCGGCGGCGGCAGCGGCCTGTGGCGCAGCGCCAGCGAGTCGAACAGCGCCGTGCTGGGCATCGACTGGTCCTTCCTCGACGTGGGCCGGGTGCGCGCGCGCATCGAGGCCAGCCAGGCCGATGCCGCCGCGGCGCTGGCCGGCTACCAGCGCGCGGTGCTGGCGGCGCTGGAGTCCGCGGAGAACGCGCTGGCGCGCTACGACCGCACGCGCGAGGAGGACGCCTTCCTGGCCCGCGCGGCGCTGGACAGCGAGGCCGCGCTGCGGCTGGCGCGCGTGCGGCTGGATGCCGGCAGCATCGACCTGCTGGAAGTGCTGGACGCCCAGCGCGCGCAGCTCGCCGCGCAGGACGCCTGGGCCGACAGCCGCACGCGCGCCGCGCAAGCGGCCGTGGCGCTGCACCAGGCGCTGGCCGGCGGGTGGCCGGATGCGCCGGCCCAGGCGAAGGCGCCCGTCGGCGCGCAGACGCGATGAACACGCGAACCTCCACCCTGCGCGCATCGGCGGCGCCCGCCGCGCCGCAGGCCGAAGCCCGTTTCGACCGCGTCGTCGTCGTGCTGGTGATCCTGGCGGGCGTGGTGTCGGCGCTGCACGTGGGCAAGGCGCCGATCGCCATGAACGGCGTGGCGCGCGACTTCGGCCTGGGCCCGGCGGACCTGGGCGGCATGCTGTCGGTCTTCGCCGTCGTCGGCCTGCTGGGCAGCATGGCGGCGGGCCTGCTGGCGATGCGCTGCGGCGACCGGCGCGCGCTGGTCGCGGGCCTGTGCATCCTGGGGCTGGCCAGCCTGGCGGGCAGCGCGGCGCCCGCCTATGGCTGGCTCCTGGCGAGCCGGGTGGTGGAGGGCCTGGGCTTCGTGCTGGTGATGGTCGCGGCGCCGGCGGCGCTGAACCGCCTGACGCCACCGGCGCGCCGAAGCGTGGTCTTCGGCTTCTGGAGCACCTTCATGGGCATCGGCATCGCGCTGTCGATGCTGCTGGGGCCGATGCTCGGCGGCTGGCGCCTGCTGTGGCGGCTCGACGCGGCGCTCGCGCTGCTGATGGCGCTGTGGCTCGCATGGCGGCTGCCCGCACCGCCCGCGGCGGCGGCTGCGCGGCCGGACGCGTGGCAGGGCGCGCGCGCCGTGCTGCGCTGCTGGCCGCCGTTGCGGCTGGCGCTGGCCTTCGCCGCCTACAACCTGCAGTTCTTCGCGCTGATGGCCTTCCTGCCGGCCTTCCTGGCGCAGCGCGTCGGCCTGTCGGAAGGGCAGGCCGGGCTGGCGAGCGCCTTCGTCGTGGTGGCCAACATCCTCGGCAACGTGGCGGCGGGCGCGCTGCTGCAGCGCGGCGTGCCTGCCGGGCGGCTGATGGCCGCGGCCTGTGCTCTCACCGGCGCGCTGGGCCTGGCCGTCTTCCTGCCCGCCATGCCGGCGCCGGCGGTGATTCCGCTGTGCACGCTGTTCTCCGCGCTGGCCGGGGTGCTGCCGGCCGTCCTGCTGGCGAGCGCGCCGGGCGCGGCGCCCGCGCCGGAACTCGCGCCGATGAGCCTGGGCCTGCTGATGCAGGGTAACTACCTCGGGCAGGTGCTGGCGCCCGCGCTCGCCGGCCTGCTGCTGTCGGCCGTGGGCTGGCCCGCCGTCGGCGTGCAGATCGCCGTGGGCGCGCTGCTGGGTGTGGTGCTTGCCGGTGCGCCCGGCGCCCGTTCACGGTGACGGCGATGGCGCGGGCCCCGCTCCCGCCGCCGCCGGGCGCTTCGCCAGCAGCCGCTTGCGCACCGCATGGATGTTGTTGCGCAGCATGTAGAGCTCCTGCGCGTACGAGAGCGGCACCGTCACCTTGTTGGCGACGCGGTCCAGCTCGTCCAGTTCGTCCAGCAGTTCGTTGCGCTCGCCGGTGCCGGCGTCCACCTTGGCCTCGATCTCGCGCAGCCGCGCGTACCAGCGGAACACGCGCCGCCGCACGCGGAAGGTGTACAGCGGCGGCACGATGCGCGACAGCGGCAGCAGCAGCACGACCAGGCCGCCGAGCACCAGCCACATGCGCTCGACCAGGTTGCTGGCCCAGAAGGGCAGGAAGCGCTGCCAGAAGGGCGGCGTGCCGTTGATGGCGCGGTCGCCCTCGGGGCTGACGGGCAGCTCGCTGGTGCGGGTGTTGGGGAAGTCGCGCGCGCCGTTGAACCAGCCGGCGCCGCTGTGGATGCCCTGCGCCGCCTGCGCGAAGAGCTGGCGCAGGGCGGGGTGCGTGTCCTCGCGCGTGAGCAGCGAGGTGGTGGCGGCCAGCATGGCCACGTCGTGCGGCGGCACGTCGGCCGCCAGGTCGACCACGCCGCGCGGCAGGTCCACCGCCGAGAAGAAGGGGAAGATGCGCGTGTACGCCTCGGTCTGGCCCAGGTCGGCCAGCGCGATGCCCGGCGTGCGCAGCAGCCGCTGCACCAGCGGCGACTGCGGCGCCGAGGCGAGCACCACCACGTCGAGCAGGCCGGCTTCCAGCGCCTCGGTGGCGGGTGCCTGCTCGAGCTGCGACAGCCGCATCTGCGCCGGGTCGAGCCGGTTGGCGCGCAGCATCCGCTCGAACACCTCCGGCACGCCGCTGCCGGGGGTGCCCACGTTCACCCGCAGGTCCTTCAACTGCGCCAGCGAGGTGATGGCGGGCGCGCTGCGCCGCGCCGGCCGTGCGGACCGCGCGGGGGCCGGCTCGGGCGGCGCCTCCTGCCGGTAGAAGATCCACAGCGGCTCGTAGAACAGGGCGCCCAGCGAGGTCAGCCCCGCCTCCTCGTCGGCCACCGGGTCGGCCGCGCCGCCGCGCACGAAGCCCACGTCGGCCTGCCCCTCGCGCAGCAGGCGCAGGTTGTCCAGCGAGCCGCTGGTGGCCTGCTCGACCACCGTGATGCCGTTGGCGCGCAGGGCGGTGGCGTAGCGCCGGCCGAACTCGGCATAGGCGCTGCCGGCCGGGCCGGTGGCCAGCCGCACCGTCTTCGGCGGCTGCGGCTCCAGGTAGATGTAGGCGGCGATCAGCACGCCGATGACGATGAAGACCACCGGCCCGGCCGACGCGATCAGGTCGCGCACCGCCAGCACCGCGAGCTTGACGAAGCGGGGCACGCGCATGCTCAGCCCCGCGCGTCCAGGTCCGCCATGGCGGGGAAGTGCATCCCGCCCACGCGCACGCCCTGCGCGGCGCGCACCGCGCGCACGGTGGCGCGGGCGACCGCCTCGGCCGCCATGACGGACAGCACCGTCATGCCCGGACCGTCGTCGACCAGCGGCACGCGGCCGGTGGCCAGCGCGAACAGGGTGTCGCCGTCGCTCATGGTGTGCACCGGGTTGATGGCGCGCGCCAGGCCGTCGTGCGCCACGCTGGCCAGGCGGTTGGCCTGCACCTTGGTGATCCGCGCGTCGGTGGCGACCACGCCGATGGTGGTGTTGGTGCCGGCCAGCAAGGGCCGAGGCAGCTCGCCGCGCAGCAGGCTGCGGCGCGTGTCGCGCAGGGCGCGGCCGTCGTCGGTGCGCGCGCCCGCCAGCACGGCGCCGGTGTCGGGGTCGATCACGTCGCCCAGCGCGTTGACGGCGATCAGCGCGCCGACCGTGAGGCCGCCGACCTTCACCGAGGCGGTGCCGATGCCGCCCTTCATCGCGTGCTGCGCGCCGAAGAGCTTGCCCACCAGCGCGCCGGCGCCGGCGCCCACGTTGCCCTCGGCCGGCGCCTGCGTGCCGGCGGCGGCGCAGGCGGCGTGGCCGGCCGCGGCGTCGGGGCGGATGCGCGCGTCACCCACCGGCAGATCGAACAGCACGGCGGCGGGCACGATGGGCAGCGTGCCGAAGCGCACGTCCAGGCCCACGCCGTGCTCCTCCAGCCAGCGCACGGCGCCGTCGGCCGCGGCCAGGCCCCAGGCGCTACCGCCGGCCAGCACGATGGCGTGCACCTGCTGCACCAGGTTGCCGGGCGCGAGCAGGTCGGTCTCGCGCGTGCCGGGCGCGGCGCCGCGCACGTCCACGCCGGCCACCGCGCCCTCGCGGGCGATGACGACAGTGCAGCCGGTGGGCCGGCGGGTGTCGGTGAAATGGCCGACCTCCAGGCCGGCGACGTCGGTGATGGCGCCCTCGAAGGGCAGGGGAGCGAGTGGCGATCGGGGCATCGGCCGGCATGATAGGCCCCGCCTGCGCCGCTATCCTTGTCCGTTCGTTACCTCTGCCTTCCTCCGGAATCCCCATGTTCCAGACCGCCATGGTCGCCGTGCGCGACCGCCAGCGCCTGCAGGAAATCGTCGGCGTGCTGCTGCGGCACGGGTTGGGCGACGTGGCCCGGCGCCTGCGCCTGGCCGGCTGGCTGCCGGCCGGCGGCGGCGGCGATGCCCTCAGCGCCGAGGTGCGCGAGGCGAGCACCGCGCAGCGCCTGCGCATGGCGCTGGAGCAACTGGGGCCGACCTTCGTCAAGCTGGGCCAGATGCTGGCCACCCGTGCCGACCTGCTGCCGCCGGAGTGGACGCGCGAGCTGGAACGCCTGCATGCCGCCGCCGCGCCTGTCCCCTGGGAGGAGATCGGCCCGCGCCTGGAGGCGGACCTGGGTGGGCCGGTGGACGGCATCTTCCCCGGCTTCGCGCACGAGCCGATCGCGGCCGCGTCGATGGCCCAGGTGTACCGCGCACAGCTGCCGGACGGCCGCGTCATCGCGCTGAAGGTGCGCCGGCCCGGCCTGCGCCGCCGCATCGATGCCGACCTGCGGCTGCTGGGCCAGCTCGTCGCGCTGGCGGCGGAGCACTGGCCGGCGCTCACGCGCTACCGTCCGCGCGAGGTGCTGGCCGAACTGCATGCAGCGCTGCGCGAGGAGATGGACCTGACGCAGGAGGCGCGCAACACCGAGGCCGTGGCCGCCGAACTGGCCGGGCGCGAGGACGTGTGCATCCCCCGCATCCATTGGGCCTACACGACCGAGCGCGTGCTGGCGATGGATTTCGTCGAGGGCGTGACGCCGGGCGATTCCGCGCAGCTCGCGGCGCAGGGGCTGGACGGCCCGCGCGTGGCCCGGCGCGGCGCGCAGGCCTTCCTGCAGATGGTGCTGGACGGCGGGGTCTTCCATGCCGATCCGCATCCGGGCAACCTCTTCGCGCTGCGGGGCGATCGCGTGGCCTTCATCGACTTCGGCATGGTCGGGCGCCTGTCGCCGCGGCGGCGCGAGCAGCTGCTGTCGGTGCTGGCCGCCATCGTCGGCGGCGACGCGGATGCGCTGGTCGGCGTGATGCTCGATCTTTCCGAGGGCGGCGCGCCGGACGTCGCCGCGCTCGCGGCCGGCGCCGAGCGCTTCGTCGCCCGGCACGGCGGCGGCGTGCACGACCTGGTGCAGGCGATCGACGACTTCATGGCCATCGTGCGCGGCGCGAGCCTGTACCTGCCGGCCGACCTGGCGCTGCTGTTCAAGGCGCTGGCGACGGCCGACGGCATGCTCAGGCGGCTCGATCCGGCGCTCGATCTCGTCGCCACCGTGGCGCCGATGGTGCGCAGCGCCATGGCTGCGCGCTATTCGGCGGGTGCCGTCGGCGCGCGCGGCAGGGCCGCGGCCGCGCAGCTCTACGACATGGCCGGCGACCTGCCGCAGGTGTTGCGGCTCGTGCTGCATCACCTCAAGCAGGGCCGGGTGCATGCCGAGGTGGAGGTGCGGCACTTCGACCGCATCGCCGATGCACTGGAGCGTGCGGCCACCCGGCTGGCCATCGCCATCGTGGCCGCCGCCTTCGTGCTCGGCCTGGCGCCGCGGGTGCTGGGCTGGGGGCCGACGTGGGGCGGCATTCCCGTCTTCGGGCTGCTCGGCCTGGCGCTCACGGTGGCTGCGCTCATCGTGCTGCTGTGGACTTTCAGGCACCGCCGATGAAGCCCGGCGCGGCCGTGCCTACCATCCCTGCATGAGCACGACGGCATCGGGCGGCGGACAGCGCCACGTGGTGGTGATCGGCGCCGGCGCGGTGGGCTGCGCCAGCGCCATCGAGGCGCTGCGGCGCGGGCTGCAGGTCACGCTGCTGGAGCCCGGCGAGCCGGGCGGCGAGCAGGCGAGCAGCTTCGGCAACGCCGGCTGGTTCTCCTCGCATTCGGTGGTGCCGCCAGCGCTGCCCGGCGCCTGGCGCAAGGTGCCCGGCTGGCTGGCCGATCCGCTCGGCCCGCTGGCGGTGCGCTGGGGCTACCTGCCGCGCGCGCTGCCGTGGCTGCTGCGCTACCTCGCCTCGGGCTGGACCGAGGCGCGCGTGCAGCGCATCGCCGAGGCGCTGCGCACCCTGCTCGCGGACGCGCCTGCGCTGCACCGCGAGCTGGCGCGGGAGGCCGGCGTGCCCGAACTGGTCGAGCAGCACGGCCTGCTTCACGTGTACCGCTCGCGCGCCGAATTCGAGGGCGATGCGCTGGCCTGGCGCGTGCGGGCCCGCTGCGGCGTGCAGTGGGAGGAATGGGACGGGCCCGAACTGCGTGCGCGCGAACCCGACCTCGACGCGCGCTACACGCTCGGCATCTTCGTGCCCGAGGCCGGCCACTGCCGGCAGCCGGGCGCCTACGTGGCCGCGCTGGCGCGCCATGCCGAGCACTTGGGCGCACGGCGCCGCGCGGCCCGCGCGACCGGCCTGCGCATCGAGGGCGGCCGTCTGCGCGCCGTGCTGACGGACGCGGGCGAGCTGCCGGCCGACGCCGCCGTCGTCAGCGCCGGCGCGCGCTCGGGGGAACTGGCGGCGCAGGCGGGCACGCCGGTGCCGCTCGAATCGGAGCGCGGCTACCACGTCGTGCTGCCGGGCGTGACGGCGCCCGGCCCGCGCACGCCCATGATGGCCGCCGACGGCAAGCTGATCGTGCACGCGATGCGCGACGGCCTGCGCGCCGCCGGCCAGGTCGAGATCGCCGGCCTGGCGGCGGCGCCCGACTGGCGGCGCGCCGAGATCCTGCGCCGGCACCTGGCCTCGATGTTCCCGGCGCTCGATGTCCCGCCCGCGCAGATGACGACGTGGCTGGGCCACCGCCCCAGCCTGCCCGACGGGCTGCCCTGCATCGGCCTGGCGCGCGGCAGCGACGACGTGGTGCTCGCCTTCGGCCACGGCCACGTGGGCCTGGGCGGTTCGGCGCGCACCGGCCGGTGGGTGGCGCGGCTGCTGGCCGAGCGCCGCGCCTGGCCCGAGCTGGCGCCCTTCGATCCGCGGCGCTTCGGGCGCGGCTGACGGTCTTTACACGGCCGCGCCGCGCGCTGCCCAGGACTCTCGCTCGATGAGGTCGTAGGGCACGGTGATGCTGCGAGGAGGAGCCATGGGGTCGGCGCCTGGAGCCAGGCGCTCCAGCAGCAGGGCCTTCGCGTGCGCTGCCACCAGCTCTGCGTCGGTGCGCAACGCCGAGATCGCCGGATCATGCGTCTGCGTGAAATCGCTGTCGCCGATGCTCACGACAGAAAAATCGGCGGGAATCCGCCGGCCGGTGCGCGCCACTGCGCGCAAGGCGCTCACCAGGATGTGGGTGCCCTGCGCGATCAGGGCGGTGGGCGGGTCGGGGCCGTCCAGCAGCCGCAGCAGTTCGTCGTAGACGGAACTGGTGGGCGTGGGCTGCCGCAGGATGAGATCGGGCGCTGCCATCCCTGCGCCGCGATAGGCGGCGCGATAGCCCTCGATCCGCTTGCGGACCGGGCGGCTGCCTGCGTTCCAGAGCGCCAGCGCAATGCGCTCGTGCCCGAGGCCGAAAAGGTGCGCGCAGGCACGCTTCATCCCGTCCACATGGTCAAACAGCAGCGTGTCCGCCCGCGTGCCGGGCATCTTGCGGTCGTAGAGCACCACGGGCATCGACATCGCATTGATCATCGCGACCAGTTCGGGCGCCTGCTCGTGTCCGGGCGCGCAGATCACGCCGTCCATGCCGCGTGCCTGGAAGGTGCGCAGGCTTTCCAGTTCGCGCTGTACGTCGTTCAGCCCGTGCGCCAGCAGCAGCATGTAGCCGTCGGCGCGAAAGCTCTCTTCGAGGGCGCGGAATGCCCGCGCGTAGAGCGGATTGGTGACGTCGGAGAACATGCATCCGATGGTGCGGCTGCTGCGTGACCGAAGAGCTCTTGCCGTGTGGCTGGGCTGATACTGCAGCGCCACCATGGCGCGCTCGACCTTCTCTCGCACGTCCAGCGAGACGTTGGCGGCCCTGTTGAGCACGCGCGAAGCGCTGCCCACGGACACGCCTGCCATCGCGGCCACGTCCTGGATTCGAATCTTTCTGTCATTCATCGGGAAACCGCGGCCTCCTGCCGGCTGGGGCGTATTTCAGCACAGGACAGCAGCACATCCGTACAAATACCTATGAAATGAATCGATTCATATTCTAGGATCGCCTTCATCATGAATCGATTCACCACATCTGATATCCCTCAATGTTCCGGCGACGCGGCGCAGGGCCGCGAAGGGGCGCCTGTCTTGTCGCGCCGCTCGCTCCTGATGGCATCGCTGGGCACTCTGCCGGCACTTGCGTTGGCGCAAGCCGGCGGCTTTCCGCAGAGGCCGGTGCGCCTGGTGCTGGGTTTTCCGCCCGGCGGCGCCACTGACAACTCGGCACGCCTGGTGGCTCAGAAGATGGCCGAAATTCTGGGTCAGCCCATCGTGGTGGAGAACCGGCCGGGCGCCTCCGGGAACATCGCGGCGGAGGCCGTCGCGCGCAGCGCGCCCGATGGGTACACGCTGTTCTATACGACCAGCACCATTCACGGCATCAATCCGAATGTGTTTGCCAAGCTGCCCTATGACCCGGTGGGGGACTTTGCCCCGGTGCTCAACGTCAGCCGCACCTTGATGGTGCTGCTGGTGCGCAACGACCTGGGCGTCGCGTCGACCCGCGAGTTGATCCAGTTGGCGAAGTCGAAGCCGGGCAAGCTCACCTATGCGTCGGCTGGGCTGGGCAGCACCCAGCATCTGGCGGGCGCCTTGCTCTGCAGCAAGGCGGGCATCGACGCGCTGCACGTGCCCTACAAGGGCAGTTCGCCGGCGCTGACGGACCTGATGTCCGGCCAGGTCGATTTCATGGTCGACACCCTCTCGGCTTCATTGCCGTTCGTCAAGGGAGGCAAGCTGCGCGGGCTCGCGACATCGGGACTGGAGCGTTCGCCCGTTCTGCCGGAACTGCCCACCGTCGATGCCGACGGCGTGCCCGGTTACAGCGTGGCCGCCTGGGGCGGCTTCCTGGTGCCCAAGGGCACGCCCGAAGGCATCATCCGCACGCTCAACGACGCGGGCAACAAGGCGATCAGGTCTGCGGAAGTCGTGGCTCGCGCAATGGACACGGGCAGCGAACTCAAGGGCGGAGCGCCCGAAGCCTTCGGTGAGTTCATCCGTCAGGAACTGGCGACCTGGAAGGCGGCCGTCGCGGCCGCCGGGGTGCCCAAGCAATGACGGCCGCAGCAGGGCCGGTGTGCGCGCCGGCGAGCGTGCACGCGGGCGGCTCCATCGGCGAGATGATCGCCTGCGCCATCGGCCGCCATCCGGACCGGGTGGCGTTCGTCGACGATGACGGTTCCATCACCTACCGTGAACTGGGCCGGCGCATCGGGCAGGCCATGGCGGCCTTCCGGTCGCTGGGCTTGGGGCGCGGCGACGGCGTGATGCAGCTTTCCGGGAACCGGACGGAGGTCTTCGTCGTGATGGCCGCAGCCTATCTGCTCGGGCTGCGATCCGTGACGCTGCACGCCATGGGCGGATACGACGACCACGCCTACATCGTCCATGACGCGCAGCCCTCGGTGTTCATTTCCGAGGAGGCGCATCGGCAGCGCGCGATCGAATTGCGCGCGGGCTGCGCCGGCGTGCCGCACTGGTTTTCGCACGGCCGGTGCGACGGACTGGACGACTTCTGGACACTCGCCGGCGCCCTGGCGCCGGAGCCGCTGATTTCGCATGCTGCCAGCACTGACATCATCCGGCTGGCTTACACCGGCGGCACCACGGGAAAGCCCAAGGGCGTGATGCTGGCCAACCGCTCGGTGTGGATGCAGGCGGTCCTGCTGATGGCGGCGCGCGGGATGCCGCCGGGTGCGCGCGTGCTGTGCCCCACGCCCATTTCCCACGGAGCCGGCGCGATGATCGTGCCGACGCTGGTGATGGGCGGCACCTTCGTGCTCCAGCGCGGCTTCGACCCGGAGCGTTTCATCGATGCCGTGGAGCAGCACCGGATCGAGTCGGTGTTCCTGGTGCCGACCATGATCTACAAGCTGCTGGATCATCCGCGTTGTGCGACGGCGGATTTTTCGTCGCTGAAGCTGCTGTCCTACGGCGCCTCGCCGATGGCCCCGGCCCGCATCCGTGAGGCCATGCAGCGCATCGGTCCGGTGCTTTCGCAAAGCTACGGTCAGACGGAGTGCCCCAGCAACATCCTGCATCTGACGGCGCAGGACCATGCACGCACGGACGTGGACACCCTCTCTTGCGCGGGCATGCCGTATCCGGGCGTGACGGTGGCGCTGCTGGACGACAAGGATCAGCCGGTCGCGCCGGGAGAGGTGGGCGAACTGTGCGTGCGCAGCCCGCTGGTCATGGACGGCTACTGGAGACAGCCGGAACTGACAGCGCAAGTCCTGCGCAGCGGCTGGCTGCACACGGGGGACATGGCCCGGCGGGACGAGCACGGCTACTACCACCTGGTCGACCGGCGCAAGGACATGGTCATCTCCGGGGGCTTCAATGTCTATCCCAAGGAAGTGGAGGATGTCATCGCACAGCATCCGGCGGTGGCCGCCGTGGCGGTCATCGGCGTGCCGGACGAGCGCTGGGGCGAGGCCGTGAAAGCGGTGGTCGTGCGGCGGCCCCAGGCCCATGTGGAGGCCGAGGAGGTCCGTGAACTCGTGCGCCGTGCCAAGGGGGCCGTGTGCACGCCCAAGACGGTCGATTTCGAGCAGGCCCTGCCGCTGACCACGCTGGGCAAGCCGGACAAGAAGGCGCTTCGCGAGCGCTACTGGAGCGGCCATGCCCGCGCCATTCATTGAAACCAGACAGACAGGCGGATACGTTCCCATGGAATCCAATCAACGCAGTTTCGACCGTTCGCTGAAGGAGCGGGTGGCCATCGTCACCGGCGCCGGCTCGCGTGCCGAGGGCATCGGCAACGGCCGCGCCGCGGCCATCCTGCTGGCGCGCGACGGCGCCCGGGTGCTGCTGATCGACGCGGTGGAGGCGTGGGCCCGCAGAACCCAGGAGATGATCGCGCAGGAGGGCGGCGAAGCCGAGGTCTGCGTGTGCGATGTCGGCAGCGACGAGGCGTGCCGAGGCGCCGTCGGGCAGGCCGTCGGGCGCTGGGGCCGCGTCGACGTCCTCGTGAACAACGTCGGCGTCGGCGGACCGCAGGGCACCGCCGTCGACCTGGACCTGCAGGCCTGGGATCAGGCATTGCGCATCAACGTCACCGCCATGATGTTGATGGCGCGTCATGCCATCCCGCACATGCTCGCGCAGGGCAAGGGGTCGATCGTTAACGTGGCCTCGGTCGCCGGCCTGATCGGCGGACATCCGAGCCTGCTGTACCCCACCTCCAAGGGGGCTGTCGTGAACATGACCCGCGCCATGGCGGCGCACCATGGCGCGCAGGGCATCCGGGTCAACTGCGTGGCGCCGGGCATGGTGCACACACCCATGGTGTTTGCCCGCGGCATGAGCGAGGAAGTTCGGGAGATCCGGCGCAAGCGCTCGTTTCTGCAGACCGAGGGCAGCGGCTGGGACGTGGGTCACGCGATCCGCTACCTCGCCAGCGACGAGGCGGGCTGGGTGACCGGAACCATCCTGCCGGTGGATGCCGGCGCGACGGCGGGCCGCCATTCCTATTGAAATTCTGGGAGAACGCAATGAAAGATTTGAAGCGCAGACAACTTCTCGGCGGCGGCCTGGCCCTGGCCTGGCTTGCCGCAGCCGGCATGCATGCAGGTGCGGCCATGGCGCAGGACTATCCGGCGCGGCCTATCACGCTGGTGGTGCCCTTTGGCACGGGCAATATCGCCGACAACCAGGGCCGCATGATCGCGCGTCATCTCGCGACGGCGCTGGGCCAGCCGGTGGTGGTGGAGAACAAGCCTGGCGCGGGCGGCTCCATCGGCACGGAATACGTGGCGCGCGCGTCGGCCGACGGCTACACGCTGATGTACGGGACGCACGGCACCCAGGCCGCGAATGCCGCGCTGTATCCCAATGGGCGAGTCAACCCGGCCCAGGATCTGCGCGGCGTTCATTCGCTGTTCCGCCAATCGACGGTGCTCGTGGTGCCTGCCGAGCGGCCCTGGCGCAGCCTGAAGGAATTGCTGGAGGCTGCGCGCCGTTCCCCGGGACGCCTGACCTACGCCTCGTCGGGGATCGGAACGCAGACGCACCTGGCGGCCGCGAAGTTCCAGAATGCCACCCAGGTCGGCTTCACCCACGTGCCTTACAACAACCAGTCGTCCATGACCGACCTTCTCGCCGGCAATGTGGACCTGTCGTTCAGCTACGCGGAAAGCGTACTGCAGCACGTGGCCGGCGGGCGCCTGCGGGCGCTGGCCATCAATGGCAAGTCGCGGATGGACGTCCTGCCCGACGTGCCCACGGTCGGCGAGGCGGGTCATCCGGATGCGGCGCTGGAGGGATGGTCGGGCGTGTTCGTTCCGCGCGGCACGCCGGACGCCATCGTGGCGCGCCTGGCGCGCGAGATCGCCCGCGCGACGGAATCGGCCGATGTGAAGGCGGCCATGGCCAAGATTGGAAGCTACCCGATGGGGCTGTCCGATGCCGCGTTCCAGTCCTTCGTCGAATCGGAGGTGCCGCGCTGGCGCGAGATCGTGAAGGGTGCGGGCGCCGAGGCGCGCTGAGGAGGCACCATGTTCAAGAGCTACATCGGGGATGGGGACGCCGACCACATCCGCGTCCGCGGCCACGATCTCGTCGACGATCTGCTGGACAAGCATGATTTCGTCGATGTGCTGTGCCTGGCGATCCTGGGCGAGTTTCCAGACGAGCGGATGCGACGGATGGTCAACAACTCTCTCGTAACGTCGATCGACCACGGGCTGACGCCCAGCGCCTTGGCCACGCGGCTGACGCTGCATGGCGCTCCCGAATCGCTGCAGGGCGCGGTCGCGGCCGGGCTCCTTGGCGCGGGCAGCCGCTTTCTCGGCACGGTTGAGGTCAGTGCCCGTTTCATGCAGGAAGCGCTCAGCGGGCTGCAAACCCAGGACGATCCCAGCGACGCGCAACTGCGCCAGGCTGCGGATGCGGCGGTGGCCCGCAGCCGCGCGGCGCGCGGCAAGATCCCCGGCTTCGGCCACCCGATCCATACGCAGGGCGATCCGCGCGCATTGCGGGCCCAGCGCATCGCCCAGGAGGAGGGTTACTTCGGTCGGCACTTCCGCTTCGCCCTGCAACTGGCGCAGGCGCTGTCGGCGCAAGTCGGCCGCCCGATGCCGCTCAACGCGACGGGGGCCAAGGCGGCCGTCCTGCTGGACCTCGGCCTGAGCCCCGAGTTCGGCAAGGCGCTGACCCTCATCGGGCGCGTGGCGGGGCTGGTGGCCCATGCGTTCGAAGAGCGCAGCCGTCCGATCGGGCAGGACCTGTGGAACATGGCGGTGGCTGCGTCCGAGCGCGGCGAGCCATGACGCGCGAACCCGATGCGCGGCGCTGGCGCCATCGGCCGCCGCAGTCGAACTGGGGCGACTTCGGCGACGACGACCAACTCGGGCGCCTGAATCTGATCACGCCGGACTGCGTGCTGCGCGCGATGAGCGAAGTGCGCACGGGGCAGAGCTTCTGCCTGAGCCTGCCGCTGGACCTGCCGGGTGGCAACCTGCTGAATCCGCGCCGTTTTCCGCCACGGCTGCAGCCCACGCTGCGGGACGAAAAGCCGGTGTTCAACCTGCCGATCGGCGACGCCGCGCTGGGGCAGACCGACGTGCTGTGCGACGACGCCGTACTGCTGCACACCCAGTATTCGACGCAGTGGGACGGCTTCTCCCACGTGGGGCACCTGTTCGACGCCAGCGGCAGCGGTACGCCGCAAGCCGTCTACTACAACGGTTTCCGGGCCGGGGAGGATCTGATCGGCCCCGACGACGCGCAGGGCAGACCGGGGGGCGCGCGTCGCCTGGGCATCGACGCGTTCGCGGCCAAGGCCATACAGAGCCGCGGCGTGCTGCTCGACCTCAAGGCGCTGGCCGGGCTGCAGCGCATGCGCATCGGCTATGAGCCGTTCATGAGGGCGCTGGAGGCGGCCGACGTGGACCTGCAGGCTGGCGACATCCTGTGCCTCTACACGGGCTTTGCCGACCAAGTGCTGGAGATGGCCGGTGCGCCCGAGCCGGCGCTGCGCGACGCGCTGTGCGCCGTGCTCGACGGGCGGGACGAGCGGCTGCTGCGATGGATCGTCGACAGCGGCATTGCTGCGCTGTGCGCCGACAACTACGGCGTTGAGGATATCCCCGCAGGCGGCCCGCACACGTGTGGTGCCCGACTGCCGCTGCATGAGCTGTGCCTGTTCAAGCAGGGCATCCCCCTGGGGGAGTTGTGGCATCTAGGTCCGCTCGCCGAGGCCCTCCGACGTGAACGGCGGTCGGCGTTCCTACTGACCGCGCCGCCATTGCGGTTGCCGGGCGCGGTGGGGTCGCCCGTGACGCCCGTAGCAACAATTTGAGCCAAACCACGGACAGGAGTCCTTGGCATGCCGCACATTCGCCGGCGCATCCTTACAACGGCCACGTGCAGAGCGTGGGCTACCGCTGGGACTGCGCGGCTGGGTGCGCAACCGGCGCGACGGCACCGTGGAGGCGGTGGCCGCAGGCGATGCGGCCGCCGTGCAGGCGCTGGCCGGCTGGGCGCGGCAGGGACCGCCGGCCGCGCAGGTCACGCGCGTCGAGGTGGGCGACGCGGCGGACGACGGCGAGCTGCCTCCCGCCTTCGAGCAGCGCCCGACGGCCTGACCACCCGCCTTTCAAGAAAACGCCGGGCCGCCCCAAGTTTTCTTGCCCCCCGCGGGGGGGGCCGGGCACAGCCCGGCCCTGGGGGCGCTCATTGGGGTACCTTCGCCTCCGGCTGCGGTGCGAGCGCCTTCGGGCGGCCGGGCGGCGCTCATGCGTCCCGCGCAGGCGGGACGACCAGCATGTCCCCCTCGGCCATCTCCAGCGCGCGCTGCGCGGTGCTGCCCAAGAGCAGCGTGGCCAGGGCGCCGCGGCCGCGGGTGCCCATCACGATCAGTTCCTCCGGGCAGCGCTCGCCGTGCTGCGACAGCAGGTGCGCGGCGTCGCCGTACGCCAGCGCCAATTCGATGCGGTCGCGCGTGTCCTGCGGCAGGTCGGCCTCGGCCAGCCAGGCCAGCATCTCGCGCTGGGCGGCGTCGTGGCCGGCGCGCCGGGCCTCGCCGGCGTCCATGCCGGCCAGCACCGGGTAGGGGTTGCCGAAGGCGTGGAAGACGGTGAAGCGCGCCTGCGGGAACAGGCGTGCCGCCTGCTCCAGCGCATGCCGTGCGGCGTCGGAGAAGTCGGTCGCCACGCGCACCTGCAGGTAGGGGCCGCGCACGCGGCAGCGCACCACCAGCAGCGGCACCGGCAGGCGGCGCGCCAGCGCGTCCACGGTGGAACCCAGCACGATGCGGCTGAGCGCCTCGTGCCGCGCCACGCCGGTGACCACGAGGCCGCTGCCCTCGGCCTGCGCGGCGGCGATCACCTTGTCCGCCACGTCGCCCTGCTCGACGCGCACGCGCATCGCCACCGGCGAGCCGGCCAGGTCGCAGCGCAGCCGCCGCTCGGCCACCGACAGCGGCGAGGGCTGGGGCTGGCGGTCGAAGGGGCGCAGTGGCGGCTGCTGCGACGGGTCCACCACGGTCAGCGCGACGGCCGGCGCGTGCCACTGCCGCGCGAGCTGCACGCAGCGGTCGAGCGCGCGGTCGCAGCGCGGGCCGAGGTCGGTGGCCAGCAGCAGGGCCGGCGGCGGGGAGGAGGAGGCTGATGCGTTCATGTGAAGGACTCCCGGGTGGACGACGAGGACGAAGGGCGGGGCGCGGCCAGTTCCTCGAACACGCCCCAGCGGCGCAGCAGCGCCTTCTCGATCTCCAGCAGCACCATGCAGGCCAGGCCGATGGCGAGGATCGCCGCGCCGTCCACCAGCGGCACGGCGCGCGAGTCGAACAGGCGCTGCATCCATGGCGCGTAGGTGAAGGCGAGCTGCGCCGCCACCACCAGCGCCACCGCCGCCAGCACCGCCGGCGTGCCCCTGGCGCCGCGCCAGGTGAAGGAGCGCATGTGCAGGTAGCGTACGTTGAAGAGGTAGAAGATCTCCAGCACGCACAGCGTGTTGACGACCATGGTGCGCGCCAGCTCCACCGAGTGGCCGCGGTGCATGGCCCAGAAGAAGATGCCGAAGCTGCCGGCCATGAACAGCAGCGACACCACCGCCACCCGCCACAGCATGAAGGGCGAGAGCAGCGGCGCGTCGGGCCGGCGCGGCGGGCGCTGCATCACGCCCGGCTCGGGCGGCTCGAAGGCCAGCACCAGGCCCAGCGAGATGGTCAGGATCATGTTGATCCAGAGGATCTGCGGCGTGGTCATGGGCAGCGTCAGGCCCAGCATCATGGCCGCCACGATGGCCAGCACCTCGCCGCCGTTGCTCGGCAGCGTCCAGGCGATCACCTTGCGGATGTTGTCGTAGACGGTGCGGCCCTCGCTCACGGCGGCGACGATGCTGGCGAAGTTGTCGTCGGCCAGCACGATCTGCGCCGCCTCCTTGGCGGCGTCGGTGCCCTTGTGGCCCATCGCCACGCCCACGTCGGCCTGCTTGAGCGAGGGTGCGTCGTTCACGCCGTCGCCCGTCATCGCCACCACCTGGCTCTCGGCCTGCAGGGCGCGCACCACGCGCAGCTTGTGCTCGGGGTTGGTGCGGGCGAAGACGCTGGCGCGCCGCGCCAGGCCGCGCAGTTCCTCGTCGCTGGCGGCGTCCACGTCGGCGCCCGTGGCGACCACGGGCTGCTCGGCCAGGCCGAGCTGCGCGGCGATGGCGGCGGCGGTGGCGGCATGGTCGCCGGTGATCATCTTCACCGCGATGCCGGCGCTGCGGCAGTCGGCCACGGCGGCGGTGGCTTCGGCGCGCGGCGGGTCGATGAAGCCGATGACGCCGAGGAGCACCAGTTCGCGCACGTCGCCGAAGTCCAGCGCGTCGGCGCCGTCGGGCAGGGCAGGCAGCCGGCGGGCGGCGAAGCCGAGCACGCGCTCGCCGGCGGCGGCGGCTTCGGCGATGGCGGCCTCCCACTGCGCGGGCTGCAGCGGCCGGACCTGGCCGTGCGCGTCGAGCTGGCCGGTGCTCATCGCCAGCACGCGCTCGGGCGCGCCCTTGACCAGCAGCTCGGCGCTGCCATCGGCGCGCGCATGCAGCGTGGCCATGAAGCGGTGCTGCGCGTCGAAGGGGATCTCGTCGCTGCGCGGATGGCCGGCGCGCAGCGCGGCGGCATCCAGCCCGGCCTTCATCGCCAGCGCCACCAGGGCGCCTTCCATCGGGTCGCCGTCGACCTTCCATTCACCGCCCTGCTGCGCGAGCTGCGCGTCGTTGCACAGCAGGCCGCACTCGATCAGCCGGCGCGCATGGGCGGGCAGGGCGCCGCAGCCGGGCGGCAGCTCGAGCGCGCCCACCGGCGCGTAGCCCGAGCCGCTGACGGCGATGACGGCGCCCTCGGCCACCACGCGGCTGGCCGTCATCTCGTTGCGCGTGAGCGTGCCCGTCTTGTCGGAGCAGATGACGGTGGTGGCGCCCAGCGTCTCCACCGCCGGCAGCCGGCGCACGATGGCGCGCCGCGCCGCCATGCGCCGCACGCCGATGGCCAGCGTGATGGTGATGACGGCCGGCAGCCCCTCGGGCACCAGGCTCACCGCGATGGCGACCACCACCATCAGCGCGTCGAGCCAGGCCGCGCCCTGCACGCCGACCGCGAAGGCGAACAGCAGCGCCGCGCCCGCGATGCAGAACAGCGTGAAGCGCCGGCCGAAGGCATCGATCTGCCGCAGCAGCGGCGTGACCAGCGACTGCACCGAGCCCAACAGGCTGCTGATGTGGCCGATCTCGGTGTGGCGGCCGGTGGCCACCACCACGCCCTGCGCCTGCCCGGCCGCCACCAGCGTGCCGGAATAGGCCATCGAGGCGCGGTCGCCCAGCGCCGCGTCGGCGGCGACGGGGCCCTCGTGCTTCACGCTGGCGACGGATTCGCCGGTGAGCACGGCCTCGTCCACCAGCAGGCCGCGGGCGCGCAGCAGGCGCAGGTCGGCCGGCACGCGGTCGCCGGCCTCCAGCAGCACCACGTCGCCCGGCACCAGCTCGGCCACCGGCACCTGGGCGCGGTGGCCGTCGCGCAGCACGCGGGCATGCGGGGCCAGCATGGCGCGCAGCGCGTCCATCGCCTCCTCGGCCTTGCCTTCCTGCACGAAGCCGACGACGGCGTTGACCAGCACGACGCCGACGATCACCGCCGCGTCCACCAGGTGGCCGAGCGCGCCCGCGAGCACCGCGGCGGCCAGCAGGAACAGGATCAGCGCGTTCTGGAACTGCGACAGGAAGCGGCGCAGCGGCGAGACGCGCGCCGCGGCGGGCAGTTCGTTGGGGCCGTGGCGCGCCAGGCGCCGGCGCGCTTCGTCGGCGGACAGCCCGTCGCCCGAGGCGCCCAGGCGCTGGAGCGCGGCGTCGGCCGCCAGCGCATGCCAGGCGTGCGCGGCGGCGGGAGTGTCGGAAGAGGGGGCGGTGTCTGCGGATCCGGCGGCAAGGGAAGCGGCGGGCATCGTCATGCGCCGATGGAACCACAGCCGGCGCAGCGATGGGGGCAATACGGCAGCGCCGCGTGCGGGCAATGGGCGGGATTCGCGGCTCTGATTGACATGGATCAATCGAAGCCCAATACCCGGCGTCCGACGCAGGCGAAGGGTAGCGGCGGCCGGCCGGTTGCCGCTACCCTGCGGTCGACCCGCCGTGCGGCCGCTCCCGCTCCGCACTGCACGCCTGCCGACCTCCGCCTTCCTGCCGCATGCACCGCACCACGTCTTCCAACGCCTCTCCCGCTTCGGACCTCGACACCCAGGCCCGTGCCGCGCTGGCCCGCGCGACCGGCGCGCTCTCGCCGGCGGCCGGCATGCTGGCCACGCTGGACTGGAGCACCCACCTCATGTCGGCGCCCGGCAAGCGGGCCCTGCTGGCGCAGCAGGGCCTGCAGCAGATGCAGGACCTGGCGGCCTTCGCGCGCCGCAGCCTGTTCGACGCCGAGCCGGCCGAGGTCGCGTCCGACCGCCGCTTCGCCGCACCCGAGTGGCAGCAGTGGCCGTTCAGCCTGTGGCGCGAATCCTTCCTGGCCGCGCAGCGCTGGTGGGAGGCCGCCACCCGCGGCGTGCCCGGCGTGGAGCGCCACCACGAGGACCTGGTGGCCTTCGGCGCGCGGCAGTGGCTGGACATGCTCTCGCCCGGCAACCTGCCCTGGGCCAACCCGGTGGTGATCGAGCGCACGCTGCGCGAGGGCGGCGCCAACCTGGTGCGCGGCTTCGCCCATTGGGCGGAAGACCTGCAGCGCCAGGCCGACGGCGCGCCGCCGGCCGGCACCGAGCGCTTCCGCGTCGGGCACGAGGTGGCCGTCACGCCGGGCAGGGTCGTGCTGCGCAACCGGCTGATCGAGCTGATCCAGTACGCCCCGGCCACCCCCACCGTGCACGCCGAGCCGGTGCTGATCGTGCCGGCCTGGATCATGAAGTACTACATCCTCGACCTCTCGCCGCACAACTCGCTGGTGAAGTACCTGGTCGAGCAGGGCCACACGGTGTTCTGCATCTCGTGGAAGAACCCGCACGAGGCCGAGCGCGACCTGGGGATGCAGGACTACCTCGACCTCGGCCTGCGCGCCGCGCTCGACGCGGTCAACGCCATCTGCCCGAAGCGCAAGGTGCACGCCACCGGCTACTGCCTGGGCGGCACGCTGCTGGCCATCGGCGCCGCGGCGATGGCGCGCGACGGCGACGATCGGCTGGCGACCACCACCTACTTCGCCGCGCAGACCGACTTCTCCGAGCCCGGCGAGCTGGGCCTGTTCATCGATGAGAGCCAGCTCAGCCTGCTGGAGGCGCAGATGCAGCAGACCGGCTACCTCACCGCGCAGCAGATGGCCGGCGCCTTCAGCATGCTGCGCAGCTACGACCTGCTGTGGTCGCGCATGGTCAACGAATACCTGCTGGGCGTGCGCGCGCCGATGAACGACCTGATGGCCTGGAACGCCGACGCCACCCGCATGCCGGCGCGCATGCATTCGGAATACTTGCGCCACCTGTTCCTCGACGACGACCTGAGCGAGGGCCGCTTCCCGGTCGACGGCCGGCCCGTCTCGCTGGGCAGCCTGCGCCTGCCGACCTTCATGGTGGGCACGCTCACCGACCACGTGGCGCCCTGGCGCTCGGTGCACAAGCTGCACTTCCTCAGCCCGGCCGAGATCACCTTCGCCCTGACCACCGGCGGGCACAACGCCGGCATCGTCAACCCGCCCGTGCCCGACTCGCGGCGCAGCCATCGCCTGCTGACGCGCCCGGCCGGCGAACACGGCCTCGCGCCCGACGAGTGGCTGGCGCAGGCGCCGGAGCATGCCGGCTCGTGGTGGCCGGCGTGGCAGCAGTGGCTGGCCGCGCATTCCGGCGCGCGGGTGAAGCCGCCGCGCATGGGCGAGGCGCTGGCCGATGCGCCGGGCCAGTACGTGAAGGAACGCTAGGTGGGCCGCCTTTCGCTGCAGGGCCGCAGGGGCCTGGTGGTCGGCATCGCCAACGAGCACAGCATCGCCTGGGGCTGCGCCAGGGCCTTCCACGACGCCGGCGCCGAGCTGGCCGTGACCTGGTTCAACGACAAGGCGCGCCCCCACGTCGAGCCGCTGGCGCGGCAGGTGCAGGCCGCCGTCGCGCTGCCGCTGGACGTGGAGCAGCCGGCGCAGATGGCGGCGCTGTTCGACGCGATCGCGCAGCAATGGGGAAAGCTCGACTTCGTGCTGCATTCCATCGCCTTCGCGCCGAAGGGCGACCTGCACGGCCGCGTGGTCGACACCTCGCGCGAGGGCTTCGCGCGGGCGATGGACATCTCGTGCCACTCCTTCGCGCGCATGGCGCGCCTGGCCGAGCCGCTGATGAAGGACGGCGGCAGCCTGATGACCATGAGCTACGTCGGCGCCGAGGAGGTCATCCCCGACTACGGCGTGATGGGCCCGGTGAAGGCCGCGCTGGAGGCCGGCACGCGCTACCTGGCGGCGGAACTGGGCCCGAAGGGCATCCGCGTCAACGCCGTCTCGCCCGGCCCGCTGGCGACGCGGGCGGCCTCGGGCATCCCGAACTTCGATGCGCTGCTGGACGACGCACGCCGCCGCGCGCCGCTGCGGCGGCTGGTGGACATCGACGACGTCGGCGCGTTGTGCGCCTTCCTGGCCAGCGACGCGGCGCGCAACATCACCGGCAGCACGCTGTACGTCGATGCCGGTTTTCACATCCTCGGCTGACATGAACGACACCACCGCCGACCTCGGCCTGATCCGCAACCGCACCTTCGACGAGATCGCCGTCGGCGACAGCGCGAGCATCCAGCGCACGCTCACCGCGCAGGACATCCAGCTCTTCGCCGTGCTCTCGGGCGACGTGAACCCGCAGCACCTCGACGCGGAGTTCGCCGCCTCCACCCGCTTCCACGGCGTGATCGCGCACGGCATGTGGGGCGGGGCGCTCATCTCGGCCGTGCTGGGCACGCGGCTGCCCGGGCCGGGCACCGTGTACCTGGGGCAGACGCTGAAGTTCCTGCGCCCGGTGCGCGTGGGCGACACGCTCACCATCACCGTCACCGTGGCCGCGCGCGACGAGGCGAAGAAGCGCCTGACCCTGGCCTGCGCCTGCACCAACCAGGCCGGCGAGGCGGTGATCGAGGGCGAGGCCAGCGTGCTCGCGCCCACCGAGAAGATCGAGCGCGCCGCCGCCACGCTGCCCGAGGTGCGCATCAACGCCGCCGGCGACGGCCTGCCGCGCCTGCTGGCGCACGTGAAGCCGCTGGGCGCCATCCGCGTCGCGGTGGTGCATCCCTGCGATGCGTTGAGCCTGGGCGGCGCCATGGACGCGTGCCGTGCCGGGCTGATCGAGCCCGTGCTGGTCGGCCCGCGCGCCAAGGTGGAGGCCGCCGCGCTCGCCGCCGGCGTCGATCTCGCGGGTATCGCCATCGAGGACGTGCCCCACAGCCACGCCGCCGCCGCCCGCGCCGCCGAACTGGCCGGCCAGGGTGCGGTGGAGGCGCTGATGAAGGGCAGCCTGCACACCGACGAACTGATGAGCGCGGTGCTCGACGCCCGCGCCGGCCTGCGCACCAAGCGGCGCCTGTCGCACTGCTTCCTGATGCAGACGCCGGCCTACCCGCGCCCCTTCATCCTCACCGACGCCGCCATCAACATCGCGCCGACGCTGGAAGACAAGGCCGACATCATCCGCAACGCCATCGACCTGGCGCACGCCATCGGCGTGGCCGAGCCGCGCGTCGCCATCCTGGCGGCGGTGGAGACGGTCAACCCGCGCATGGCCGCCACGCTCGACGCCGCCGCGCTGTGCAAGATGGCCGACCGCGGCCAGATCGCCGGCGGCGTGCTCGACGGCCCGCTGGCCTTCGACAACGCCGTCTCGGCGGCCGCCGCGCGCGTCAAGGGCATCGCCTCGCCGGTGGCAGGGCAGGCCGACGTGCTGGTCGTGCCCGACCTGGAGAGCGGCAACATGCTCGCCAAGCAGCTCGAATACATGGGCGACGCCGCCACCGCCGGCATCGTGCTCGGCGCGAAGGTGCCCATCGTGCTGACCAGCCGCGCCGACGCGCGCGACACGCGCATGGCCTCCTGCGCCATCGCCGTGCTGCTGGCGCACCGCTGGCGCACGACGCCGCCGTGAAGGTATGGCAACAGCACTCAACACCCGTTCACGCTGAGCCTGTCGAAGCGCCGCACGGGGCTTCGATCCTTCGACGGGCTCAGGACAGGCCAGGCTCAGCCCGGACGGTTCTTGTGGATCAACCTCATGGCAACCAACGACCCTCCCTTCATCCTCGTCCTCAACTGCGGCTCGTCCAGCATCAAGTTCGCGCTCTTCGAGGCCGGCGCCGGCGAGCCCGCGCGCCGCCCGGCGTGGAACGGCAAGGTGCAGGGCATCGGCGGCCCGGACCCCGACTTCGGCGCACGCGACGTGCCGGTGGTGCCCGTGCCGCTGGACCCGGCGCACCCCTACCGCGCCGCGCTGCAGCTCATCCGCGAACACACGCTGCGCTGGCTCGCCGGCCGCCCGCTGGCCGCCGTGGCGCACCGCGTGGTGCATGGCGGCAGCAAGTACTTCGCGCCGGTGCGCGTCGATGCGCAGGTGCTGGCCGACCTGCGAAGCTACGTCCCGCTCGCGCCGCTGCACCAGCCCTTCGCGCTGGAGGCCATCGAGATCCTGCTGGCCGAGCGGCCCGACCTGCCGCAGGTCGCCTGCTTCGACACCGGCTTCCACCACACGCTGCCGCGGGTGGAGCAGATGCTGCCCCTGTCGTGGGACGCATGGCAGCGCGGCCTGCGGCGCTACGGCTTCCACGGCCTCTCCTACGAGTACATCGCCGCCGCGCTGGCCGAGCGCCACGGCCGCGAGGAGGCCGGGCGCGCCCGCACCGTCGTCGCCCACCTGGGCAGCGGCGCCAGCCTGTGCGCGATGCAGGGCCTGGAGAGCGTGGCAACGACGATGGGCTTCTCGGCCCTGGACGGCCTGATGATGGGCACCCGCACCGGCGCGCTGGACCCCGGCGCCGTGCTGTACCTGATGGAGATCGAGAAGCTGAGCCTGGCGCAGGTGGGCCGCGCGCTGTACCACGAGTCCGGCCTGCTGGGCATCTCCGGCCTGTCGAGCGACGTGCGCGTGCTGCTGGCGCGGGAGGACGAGGACAGCGAGGCGGGCGAGCGCTGCCGCGCGGCGCTGCAACTCTACGTGCGCCGCATCGTGCGCGAGATCGGCGCGCTGGCTGCGGTGCTGGGCGGGCTGGACCGGCTGGTGTTCACGGCCGGCGTCGGCGAGCACCAGCCGGCCATCCGGGCGCGCGTGTGCGA
>NZ_JBIQNC010000015.1:0-41488 GCF_044462705.1 Xenophilus sp. | reverse complement strand
GCCGGCCGCACCACGCTCAACGGCGAGGGCCTGCAGCACGAGGACGGCCACAGCCTGGTGCAGGCCGCGCTGATCCCGAACGTGCGCAGCTACGACCCGACCTTCGCCTATGAAGTGGTCACGATCATCCAGCACGGCATGCAGCGCATGCTGGCCGAGCAGCACGACGAGTACTGGTACGTGACGCTGATGAACGAGAACTACGCGCACCCGGAGATGCCGGAAGGCAGCGCGGAAGGGATCCTCAAGGGCATGTACCTGTTCAAGGACGCCGGCAAGCCGAAGAAGGGCGAGCTGCGCGTGCAGCTCATGGGCTCCGGCACCATCCTGCGCGAGGCCATCGCCGCGGCCGAGCTGCTGGAGAAGGACTTCGGCATCAAGGCCGACATCTGGTCCTGCCCGAGCTTCAACGAACTGGCGCGGGATGGGTGGGACGTGGAGCGCCACAACCGGCTGAACCCGGAAGGGGAACCGCGGAAGGCCTACGTGACGTCGCTGCTCGAAGGGCGTCAGGGGCCGGCGATCGCGGCGACCGACTATATCCGGATGTATCCGGAGCAGATTCGGCAGTTCGTGCCGATGCGGTATACGGTGCTGGGGACGGATGGGTATGGGCGCAGCGACACCCGGGAGAACCTGCGGCGGTTCTTCGAGGTGAGCCGGTATTACATCGCGCAGGCGGCGGTGGCGGCGTTGGCGGCGGAGGGGAAGTTGAGTGCCAAGGATGTGGTTAAGGCCAACGGCCTGTACGAGGTCGACGGCTCCAAGCCGAATCCGGTCTGTGTCTGAGGATTGGTCTTTGAGGCGGACGGAGTAAAGGCTCCCGTCCTCAGGGGCGTTCCGGGTCGCGGGAACTGAGACGGCCAAGTTTTCAGATATCTTCCTTTCCAGCGAGCGGGGAGGAGGCGTGACAGCTAGTGCGATCCGAAGGGGGCTGCGAAATCTCCCACCTTGGGGAATCGGCGTTTCGGATGAGGTCGTCCGCTATATGGATGGCATTCTGAGCATCCGCTCGGAGTGCGCACTCCCAGATCGTGATGACTTTCCAGCCATCCTCCACCAGACGAGCCACAGCGGCGGTATCTCTTCGGCGGTTTGCGAGAAGCTTTTTCTGCCAGAACTCGGATCTGGACTTCGGCACTCGGAAGTAGGGGCAGTTCGCATGGGCATGCCAGAAGCAGCCGTTGACGAAGATTGCCGTGCGCCACTTCGGCAGCACGATGTCAGGCTGGCCTGCGAGGCCCCTGACATGAAGGCGGAAGCGGAATCCCCGCGCCCAAAGACCAGACCGGACGACAGTCTCCGGTCGAGTATTCCGGCCGCGAATGCGCGACATCATCCTCGACCTCACCTCAGGTTCAACAATGTCAGCCATGCCGCGAGCCTTTAGGGAAGCAGGTAACTGAATGCGAAACAGGTCTCAAGCCAAGACCATAAAAGTCGTGGACATCTTTGCCGGTCCTGGAGGACTCGGAGAAGGTTTTGCGAGCTTCACACCGGCAGTAGGCGGACACAAGCCATTCCGGATCGTCCTTTCCGCCGAGAAGGAGGAAACTGCTCACCAGACTCTCACATTGCGGGCCTTTTACCGCCGCTTCGCCAGTCCGGAGGATGTGCCGGAAGAGTATTACCGGATTGTCCGGCAGGAGATGTCCCCGGGAGACCTGAGCGGAGAGATTGCCCGCGAATGGGCAGAGGCGGAGCGGGAGGCTTTGCTGCTGGAACTTGGCAAGGAGTCCCATCGTCTCCATCAGGAAATCCAGAGTCGCATCGGACCAGACGAGCCCTGGGTCCTTGTCGGAGGTCCCCCATGTCAAGCCTATTCGCTAGTGGGGCGGGCGCGGAACAAGGGAAAAGACAACTACATTGCGGAAAAGGACAAGCGTCACTTCCTTTATCGCGAGTACCTGGAGATCCTGGCCCGGTTTGCTCCTCCGGTCTTCATCATGGAGAACGTGAGGGGAATTCTTACCGCGAAGCTCAATGGGAGACGCATGTTTCCCGACATTCTTCGTGATCTGCACGATCCGGGGCGTGCATTTGGCGCGGGAGCATGCAATGTCATCTACGACATTTATCCGCTATCTGCCGATGCAATAGGCGGGCCGTACCGGCCGGGAGAGCAAGACGAGGATCTCGCCAGGTTCCTGGTGAAGTCCGAAGACCTTGGCATCCCCCAATCCCGCCACAGGGTCATCTTGCTGGGCATCCGCCGCGGTTCGGGCCTGAGTGAACCGACCCCGCTTGCTGGGTCCCAGCGAATTCCAATTGGCCGTGTCATCAGCGACCTGCCAAAGATCCGGAGCGCATTGTCCCGAGGGGACTCTGACAGCGCCTGGTCTGCTACCGTCCAGCGCCAGAAGGATCGAGTTCTTCGGATACTCGACCGCAGGTGGGATCTAAGTGACGTGGCAGACGCGATCTTGGATACGGAGTTCATCGAGGGCGCCTCCCGGAGGTCTTCAAGGCGACCGGACAGACGCTCGGTGATTGCATACCAGGATTGGTACCACGACCCTCGCCTCGGAGTGACGCTCAATCACGATTCCAGAGGGCACATGCCGTCTGACCTGGGGAGATACCTTTATTGTGCGGCGTACGCCAAGGCGCGGGAAGGCAAGTCGCCCACCACGCGGCTCGAAGACTTTCCAAAGCAACTTGCGGCAAATCACAAGAGCTGGGAGAGCGGCAAGTTCGCGAACCGGTTCAGGGTCCAGGCGCCAGCTTTTCCATCCGCTACCGTTGTCAGCCATATTGCTAAAGACGGGCACTACTTCATCCATCCGGATCCTGCCCAGTGCCGGAGTTTTACAGTTCGGGAAGCGGCCCGGGCACAGACATTTCCGGACAACTACTTCTTCATGGGGGAGAGGACTGCACAATTCGTACAGGTGGGCAATGCAGTCCCGCCTCTGCTTGCGCGGCGCATTGCCGAGACTGTCTGGGGATGCATGTCCGGTATCAAAGCTTCTGCCCGTTGAGAATCTGACTGGGGAACAAAACTGTAGATAGTGGGGAAATAGAAACAGAGATGACGAAGGACCTGCCGGTGAAATCGCTCGGTCTGAGGCGTGCGGATGCCACTCCCCACGCGGCGGCTCTGATCGAAGGACTGAGGGATCTTGGCTACTCACTCGAGACTGCCATTTCGGACATCATCGACAACTCCATTACTGCGGGCGCGACTCGCGTGGAGATCATTACTGAAACGTCGTCAGGAAATCCTCGAATTGCGATCCTGGACAATGGTGAGGGGATGTCCGAGGACGAGCTGATTGCCGCCATGCGGCCGGGTAGCAGGAACCCCTTGGCAGCGCGGGATGAACCGGACCTGGGCCGCTTTGGTCTCGGACTGAAGAGCGCGAGCTTTTCCCAGTGCCGTCGACTTACCGTCGTAACTCGCAAGGGAGGCAAGACTTCAATTGCCGTCTGGGACCTGGACGATGTAGCGGTCCGGAACGAATGGTCGGTGCAGCTGCCAGAAGATGCAGCAGACATTTCCGAAGTCGATCTCCTGGGAACGCAAGGCACGCTCGTACTCTGGGAAAAGCTCGATCGCCTCGGTGGAAATCTTGCGGATAATCCTGTTCGCCGGGCCGAAGTCATCAATCAGCGGATCGCCGAGGCAGAACGGCATCTGCGGCTCGTATTCCACCGATTCATGGAGACGACGAAGCCGCTGGAGATTGCACTGAATGGCAGAACTTTAGCGCCACTCGACCCGTTCGCCAGGACCAATCCTGCAACGATTGCAGATCCGGTAGAACATTTGCCCTTGAAGCACGGATGTGTGGAGATCCAGAGCTACACACTTCCTCATCACAAGCAAATGTCCAATGCGGCTTGGGAAGACTTGGCAGGCCCCGAAGGTCACCTGAAGTCGCAAGGCTTCTACCTCTATCGAGGCAAGCGGCTGATCCTCCATGGAACCTGGTTTGGCCTGTGCCGCCAATCCGAGCTCACCAAGCTTTCGAGGGTGCGGATCGACATCCCGAACAGCATGGATGCTGATTGGAAGGTCGATGTCAAAAAGTCTTCAGCCCAGCTCCCTCCATTGGTTCGCGATCGATTGAAGCGGGTTATCGAACGCATCCAGGGTGGGTCAAAGCGCACCTATCGGAGCCGCGGGCAGAGGCTCGTCAACCAGGAGCGGTTGCCGTTGTGGCAGAGAGTACAGGCCAATGGACAGATCCGATATCGGCCCAACATCGACCATCCGGCATTCGCGACATTTGCCGAGGCGCTGCCTCCAAGTCTGAGGCAGGGCTTTTTCAACTGCATTGCATTGGTCGGGGCCTCGCTGCCAGTAGAGACGCTGCACGCAGACATGGCAGCGATGCCAGAACAGGTGGCGCCGGACAAGATTGACGACGAGGTCTTGGTCCAGGCTGTGCAGTACACGCTCTCAATGCTGCTGGAGTCGGGGAAGGAGATACACGAAATCCGGTCTCTGATGAAGGACGTGGATCCATTTCGATCTGCCTGGACCGAAACTCAAAGCATCATCGAAAGAACTCTCCAGGTACGGGGCGAATAGTGAATCCAATTCTCAACACCATGGAGGGTATGGCCTCCATCCAAATGGGGGCCCAGCAAGGTCCTCACACCGCAGAATCCATTCGCCAAATCCTCATGGAGCTTTCCGGGTTGCCCATGTTCAAGGGGGCCGTAAGCGAAGGCGACATCGAAGAGCTTGCCCGTCTGATCGAGGAAAAATATGGGATCAGCATGGGTCTTGGGGCCATCGTCCAGTCCGAAGACTTCCGCCCGTGGCTGCATGACGCCCGCATTAGTGGCGAGATGTCTGATTTCTACTGGGGTCGCTATCGCAGGCTCTTGCAACAAAAAGGGTTGCCAAACGCTGTGATCGACTCGATGGATGAGGTCACCGATCGAATCCTCGACCGATTAGGCAATCCTCGGGAGGAAAGTTCCTGGAGTCGCCGCGGCATGGTCGTGGGTCATGTCCAGAGCGGCAAGACTGCGAACTACACCGGGTTGATCTGCAAAGCCGCCGATGCAGGATACCGGCTGATCGTCGTGATCGCCGGCATCCACAACAATCTGCGCAATCAGACACAAGCACGCATCGATGAAGGCTTCATCGGGCGGGATACCGGCCGCCTCGCGCACGCGAACAGAGGCCAACGACAGAAGATCATTGGAGTCGGGAAGTTCGATCAGCGCGAATTCCCTGTTTCCCTGACGAATACCTTGCGGGATTTCAACAAGGCTACCGCTACGACGAACACCAGTCAGATCGGGCAATACAACGTGCCTGTCGTGCTGGTTATCAAGAAGAACTCGAACACGTTGAAGAATCTGCTCGAGTGGTTGAAAGAACATTCGGTCCATCAAGGAACGCAGATGGTGAGTCAACCGATGCTGCTGATCGACGATGAGGCAGACAACGCGTCAATCAATACTGCCTATGCACGGGATGAGGTCACCCGCATCAACAGTCAGATACGCGAACTCCTGTCACTCTTCCATAGGAGTTGCTACGTCGGATATACGGCTACGCCATTTGCGAACATCTTCATCGACCCGGACACGGACGACGAGACGCTCAAGCAGGACCTCTTTCCGCGACACTTCATCATCGGCCTTGATGCTCCGTCCAACTACTTCGGTGCGCAGAAGGTCTTCGTCGACGGACAGGATCGGCATATCAGGATCATCGACGACAACGAGGATGTCCTTCCAATAAAGCACAAGATTCATCAAGAGGTCGACGCGTTACCGGACAGCTTGGTGCGCGCAGTCCGAACATTCGTCGTCGCGCGCGCGATTCGCAATGCGCGAGGTCAGCATCGTGAGCATGCCTCGATGCTTATCAACGTATCGCGATTCACCGACGTCCAGGGCCGCGTCAAGGCAAGAGTCGCCGATATCATCGGCAAAATTAAGGATGCAGTCGCGGTTGACGGTGGCAAAACGGAGGGAGCGGCTCTCAGGAATCCGGAAATCGCTGCACTCTACGAGGTCTGGCGGAAAGAGTACCGTGACGCGGAACCGCAAGACTGGAGCCAAGTACAGAGACGCCTCCATGAAGTCCTTGTGGCAGCGCGAGTGGTGGAGGTAAACGCGTCGAAGCGCGCACTTGCACTGGACTATGACCAGGGCGGCGAGTATGGAGTGACGGTGATTGCGATCGGCGGATTTTCGCTGTCGAGAGGTCTGACCTTGGAAGGACTCACCGTCAGCTATTTCCTTCGAAACTCCGTCATGTACGACACTTTGATGCAAATGGGCCGGTGGTTCGGGTATCGGCCCAATTATGAGGACCTGTGCCGAATTTGGATGCCAGCAGACGGTGTCGGCTGGTACGTGCACATCCATGAAGCGATGGAGGATCTACAGGTCCAGCTCAAGCGGATGGAGCTCGTAAAGGCGACCCCCGAGCAGTTTGGTCTTGCCGTGCGCAGCCACCCGGAATCACTGATCGTTACGGCTAGAAACAAGATGGGCACCGGCAGGGAGCTGCCCGTCAGAGTGGGGTTGGCTGGTAGGCTGGTAGAAACTACACGCATTTCGGTAGGCGAGGAGCAGTTGAATGCCAACACGGCAGCTGCTTCCGCACTTGCCTCAAACATCAGTGCCCGGCGGATCCGCCCGGAAGCCGTATCTCGCGGGACGCTTTACCAGGAAGTTCCTGTGGAGTTGGTGCGGGACTTTCTGAGGGCCTATCGAGCTGATTCGGCCGATCCCCTGACAGATCCAAGATTGATGGGTGACTACATCGACGCTCGGGCCGATTCCGAACTGCGTCATTGGGACGTTCTGTTTGCTAGTGCGCAAAAGGAGGAAGCACCCCAAATGTGTCTGGGCGGGAACGTAATGCGCGCCTATACAAGAAGGGTCGGGACGCAGGAATTGAGGGGCGGAGTTCTTGCAATAAGCGGCACAAGTCGACGAGTAGGATCTCCGGGCGACGAGCAGGTAGGCCTGACCAAAGATCAGATTCGATCCGCTATCAAGAAATTCCAAGAAGAGCGCCTGCGGGATAACAAGGAAGTCCCAGGGACTCTCCCACCGAGAATTTTTTGCGAAATCCCTCGGCGCCCGCTGATCATCCTGCGATTTGTGGCCCCCAAAGTCGATGAGGAGGAGCTAAAGGTGAAAGCGCCGGATTTGGTGCTTGCCTGGAGCATTTGTTTCCCTCCCTCTGAAGTCCAGGGCGGAACCGTGGAGTACGTTGTAAACACGGTCAGAATGCGCGAAATGTTCGGTGAGGAAGAATTTGAGGAGGATGCGGCAAGTGAGGAATGAGTCGCCATGGGCTGGCCTTGAGTCCGGCGAAATTGATACGCGCCGCGTGGACGCAGACGCCAGGTGGGACTGGTTCTGGTCAGTAATGCCGGACAGGAACGCTGCGCTCGTTCTCAAGCTTTCAAACCTTCCGAGTCCACTTCCGGATCTACCGAAGTTGCGGAATCTAGAAGTGAGATTTCACACCATTTCGGGCGGTCCGATCCTCTATGTGCGTCTGAAAGACAGCACACAGCAAGAATTGTTCGAAACGTTGTGCCGCGATGTCATTGCCGCGGGGGAGATCGCCGAGTCAGAAGAAGAAGCCCTGAAGCGAGCAATTGGGCGCACATTTCGATGGCACTATTTACTCAAAGGGGGGAGGCCGGGTGCCCTAACCGAAGAGGCCCAGAAGGGACTCGTCGGCGAGATCGAAATTCTCAAGTTGCTCATGGACACGATCGGGCCGAAGCGCGCAATAGAGGCTTGGACTGGTCCAACGGGTGCACCAAAGGACTTTGAACTCGGAAATCATTGCATTGAGGTGAAGGCCCGGCGAGGTGCTGCCCAGCCGTTCATAAGGATTTCCAATGAGTTCCAGCTTGCTGATGTTCCCGGCATGAGCATCTGGCTGAGCATTCTGGCGGTAGACAAGCTCGAGGCCCCGCATGGTCAGACATTGACCGAGCGAGTCGCGGAAGTAACGGAATTTGTGGAGCGTGCGGCGCCAGCGGCACTGGCCAATTGGGATCTCCGGCTCGCCGAAGCCGGCTTCGACATGGCCGATGACTACTCGCCGTGGCGGTGGCATGCATCAACGCCAGACTTCTACGCGGTCACACCGTACTTCCCGAGGCTTGAGATGCCTGTGCCAGTTGGGATCTCCAATGTGAGCTATTCACTGGCAATTGCCGCGTGTGAACCCTTCCAGGCAGAGTGGGAGCGAATCCGTTCCCAGCTCAAGCAAGAGGAAGAATGATGAGTGAGCTTAGGGAGTACTACCAGGACTTGATGGCAGACATCAGGCGCGAGGCCGACGCCAGTGGAATCATGATGGTCGAAGCATTCTTCGATCGCATGGCCGAACGGCTCACCGAAGCTGGTGAACTCGAAGTGGCGCATCGCGCTTACTTCCAGAGCGGCGATGGAGCCCAAAAACTGAGAGTGGACGGATATTCAGGGGATCCACGCGAGACCGAAGGTGTTCTGGGGCTGATTGTCTGTGATTTCGTTGACAGCGATGATGTTGAGACCTTCGGAAAGGGTGATGTGCCACCCATCCTCAATCCCCTGATCCGGTTCTTGAAAAAGGCAAGGACGGCGGACTTCCGGGATTCCTTGAACGAGGTCAATCCTGCATTCCAAGTATCTGACTTGCTGATCGCAACCTGGTCTCAGATCACCAAGATAAAGCTGATCCTCATTTCAAATCGCCAATACATCGGACGAGACGATACGGTCAAACTCGCAGATCCCGGAGATATCCCTATTACCTGGTCGGTTTGGGATTTGGCCAGGTTCGAGAAGTTTGACCGCTCTGGCCAGGCCAGAGAGGACATAGTTATCGACTTTGCAAACGACTTCGGTGCTCCGATGCCCGCCCTTCGTGCTTCGCAGGGTGGCGCCGGGCTGGAAAGCTATCTTTTGGTAGTTCCAGGTGAGCAGCTCGCGTCGATCTATGACCGCTGGGGTGCGCGACTGCTCGAGGCCAATGTTCGTTCATTTCTTCAGGCGCGAGCGAAAACCAACAAGGGAATCCAACGAACCATCAAGGAAGAGCCAGCGCTCTTCTTTCCGTACAACAACGGACTTTCGGCGACAGCCGAGGAAGTTGCCTGCACGCATACCAAGGACGGCCTGGCGATTGCGTTGGTTCGAAATCTGCAGATCGTCAACGGCGCCCAGACCACTGGTTCCATACACGCGGCGCTGAAGAACGCTCGGGACCAGCTTGGATCGGTTTTCGTCCAGATGAAGCTGACAGTGGTCCCGCCTGAGAGGTCTGAAAGCATTGTTCCGAAGATTTCGGAGTACGCGAATACGCAGAACAAGGTCAATGCTGCCGACTTCTTTTCGAATCATCCATTCCACATTCGCATTGAGCAGTTCTCCCGTAAGATAATCTTCGCCGCCCGTGAAGGGGCGCGCCACGACAGCAAATGGTTCTATGAGCGTTCCCGTGGACAGTTCATCAATGCGCGCAGCCGATTGACGCCTGCCCAGCTTAAAAAGTTCGACCTTGAGTTCCCCAAGGCCCAGCTTTTTACCAAGACGGACCTTGCAAAATTCGAGTTTTCGTCTGCGGGCAAGCCGCACATTGTTTCGCGCGGCGCGCAAAAGAATTTCGCCGAGTTCGCCAAGGAGGTTGGCGAGGCTTGGTCAAAGAGCGAGGCGAAATATGACGAGCTCTGGTACAAGAGGCTGATCGCGAAGGCGATTCTCTTTCGCACGCTCGAAACTGAGGTTCCAAAGCAACCTTGGTATGAAGGTGGCTATCGCGCAAACATTGTGACCTATGCGATGGCGAAAGTATTCAATGACGCAGAGCGTGAAAGCGAGGTGCTTGATCTTGATGCGATTTGGCGCCGGCAGAACGTTTCCGAGCCGCTGAAGCGCGCACTGCTGTTGGCTGCTGCCGAAGCGCATCATGTAATCACGCATCCCATTGCTGGCATTAGAAACATGTCAGAATGGGCGAAGCAACAAGCATGTTGGAATGCCTTGGCGACCCGCGAGATCGACTATGGCGAGGAATTCGAGGATTGCTTGGCGCTTAGGGACGCTGCAAAGGCAGCTGAGCGTGATCAGCGGCGGCAGCGGCGTGAAGACGATGGGATTTCTGCCCAGGCGGACGTGGTCGGGCGCGGGCCGGAATTCTGGTCGCACGTACTGGAACTGGGAAGGGCTCAGCAGAAGTTTTCGCCGAAGGACGAGCAAATCCTGAGGGTATGTGCCGCCTTGCCGCGGCAGATCCCGACTGAGCAGCAGAGCAAATACGTGCTCAAGCTGCTTGAAAGGATGGAGGAGGAGGGCCTCGCCCTAGGCTGATCGACCCCCTAAAGGGGCTGGGTTCCAGAATCCCATTGGTGGTCCGGTGTACGTGGCAGGATTACCCCATGCCCCCCGTCCTCACCCTCCGCAACCTAACCAAAACCTACGCCTCCGGCTTCCAAGCCCTCAAGGGCATCGACCTGGACATCCACCGCGGCGAGATCTTCGCCCTGCTCGGCCCCAACGGCGCCGGCAAGACCACCCTGATCAGCATCGTCTGCGGCATCGTCAATGCCAGCTCGGGCACGGTTACGGTGGACGGCCACGACCACGTCCGCGAGGCCCGGTCGGCCCGCTCCCTGATTGGCCTGGTCCCCCAGGAGCTGTCCACCGACGCCTTCGAGTCGGTCTGGGCCACCTGCCGCTTCAGCCGGGGCCTGTTCGGCAAGCCGGCGGATCCGGCCCACCTGGAGAAGGTGCTGCGCCAGCTGTCGCTGTGGGACAAGCGCGACAGCAAGATCCTGGCGCTGTCCGGCGGCATGAAGCGGCGGGTGCTGATCGCCAAGGCGCTGGCCCACGAGCCGCGCATCCTGTTCCTGGACGAGCCCACCGCCGGCGTCGACGTCGAGCTGCGCCACGACATGTGGCGGATGGTGCGCGAGCTGCGCGAGCAGGGGGTGACCATCATCCTGACCACGCACTACATCGAGGAGGCCGAGGAGATGGCCGACCGCATCGGCGTGATCAACCACGGCGAGCTGGTGGTGGTGGAGGACAAGGCCACGCTGATGCGCAAGCTCGGCAAGCGCCAGCTCGCGCTGACCCTGCAGGAGCCGCTCCCGGCCATCCCCGAGTCCCTGGCCGACCTGCCGCTGGAGCTGTCCGAGGACGGCAACACCCTCACCTACACCTTCGACGTGCAGCAGGAAGAGCGCACCGGTATCGCCAGCCTGCTGCGGCGGCTGGCCGAGCAGGGCGTGGACTTCAAGGACCTGCATTCCAGCGAGAGCTCGCTGGAGGACATCTTCGTCAGCCTGGTGAGGCAGCGCGCATGAGCCTCAACGTCCATGCCATCCGCGCCATCTACCGCTTCGAGATGGCCCGCACCTTCCGCACGCTGCTGGAGTCGATCGCCTCGCCGGTGCTGTCGACCTCGCTGTACTTCGTGGTGTTCGGTGCGGCGATCGGCTCGCGCATGGGCGAGATCGACGGCGTCGGCTACGGCGCCTTCATCATCCCCGGCCTGATCATGATGTCGCTGCTCAGCGAGAGCATCTCCAACGCCTCGTTCGGCATCTACATGCCCAAGTGGTCGGGCACCATCTACGAGCTGCTGTCGGCGCCGGTGTCCTTCGTCGAGGTGGTGGTCGGCTATGTCGGCGCCGCCGCGACCAAGTCGCTGCTGCTCGGCCTGCTGATCCTGCTTACCGCGCGCCTGTTCGTCGCCTACGAGATCCAGCACCCGGTGTGGATGCTGGCCTTCCTGGTGCTCACCGCGACCAGCTTCAGCCTGTTCGGCTTCATCATCGGGCTGTGGGCCGACGACTTCCAGAAGCTGCAGATCGTGCCGCTGATGGTGATGACCCCGCTGACCTTCCTCGGCGGCGCGTTCTACTCGATCAAGATGCTGCCGCCGGTGTGGCAGACCATCACCCTGTTCAACCCGGTGGTCTACCTGATCAGCGGCTTCCGCTGGAGCTTCTACGGCACCGCGGACGTGCCGGTGGGGATCAGCATCGCGGCGATCACCGGCTTCCTGGTGGTGTGCCTGGCGGCGGTGTGGTGGATTTTCCGGACGGGGTGGAAGTTGAAGGCATAGGAGGGGACATGGAACGCGCATTCCCGATGCTGCTCGCCATGGTGCTTGCGCTGGCCGCAGGCGCCGTCCACGCGCAGGAGACCGGCTACATCGGCCACGGCATGGCCGATGCCAGTCCCACCGAGGTGTACCTGGAGTACGCCAGGGTCATCCACGCGGCCGATTCGCCCCAGGCGATCTTCCCGTTCTCGCCGCAGCCGGCCGCGGAGGTGCGCGCGGCCCTGGCCGCGATGACGCCGGAGCAGGCCGCGCAGGCGCTCGGGTTCATGCAGGCCATGGTCCCGCTGCAACCCGAGGTGCTCGCGGAAACCGTCGAGGGCGACACCGCCACGCTGGAGGTGTTCGGCGAACTGCCGGGCATGCTCGACGGCGAGCCGTCGCCGCACCACGGGGTCGTTACCCTGGTGCGGCGCGGCGGCGAGTGGAAGATCTCGAACCAGGCGTTCGAGGATCGCGACTGACGGCGAGGGGTGAGGCGCCGACTGGCCGCCGAACCTCGCGCGAAGCCGCCACCTCGGGGCACAATCGGTTATTGTCGGACTTGCAGCCGGAGGTCGGGGGCGCAATGCGATACGGGACGACGGAGACCAGCCAGGAAATCGAGGCTCGCAAGCCGCGATTCGCGGTGGTGCCGGTGGGTTCCTTCGAACAGCACGGTGCGCACCTGCCCGTCACCACGGATACATTGATTGCGGCCGGCATTGCCGACGCCCTCTGCCGCGACCATGGGGGGCTGTTGCTGCCGCCGGTGGCGGTGACCTGCTCCCATGAGCACGTCGGGTTCGCCGGCACCGCGTCCATCTCCGCGACGACCCTGCTTGCGGTGCTTAGCGACATGTTGGTCAGCCTGGAGCACGCGGGAATTGATCTGATGGTCCTGGTGAACGGGCATGGCGGGAATTACGTACTGTCCAACTTCGCCCAGGAGGCCAACGTGGAGCGTCCGCGCGTCTACCTGGCCCCGGTGCGCCAACAATGGCAGGCGGCCATGGATGCCGGCGGAATCGAGTCCGGCATATCCGAGGACATGCACGGCGGCGAGCTGGAAACCTCGCTCATGCTGCACATGTATCCGGAACTGGTGCGCCCGAAGCATTTGCGCAAGGATCATGATGCGCCGGACCGGCCGCTGCTTACGCTGCATGGCATGCGTCACTACACCACGTCGGGCATCGTCGGCTTTCCTTCGCGCGCCACCGCGGAAAAGGGGGCGGCCGTCCTTACCCACCTGGTGGCTTCGATCGCCGGAGAAGTAGAGAAGATCCAGTCTCGCCGCTGACACCCTGGGGGAGGGCATGGCAGTTTCGCCGTTTGCGTGGTGCGAGCTGTACGACGAAATCAAGGCGCTGATCAAGAGCGGAGCCCTCCGCGCCGAGGCGGACATGGCGGTGGAAGCCGTTTCGCCCAACGCCGATCCCGAGGATTTCCGCAAGGCCATCGATCGGCTGGTCGACGAGGGGGTGTTGCTGCGCACGTCCCCGGAACGTGTCGTGGTCGCCCAGGCGCGTGCGCGTTCACGCCGCGGGGCATCATTCCAAGGAGACTACCGGGATCAGGGGCGTAGCCCGACGATCCGGACGATCAAGCTGGAGTTGGTTCCGACGGACGATGCCCCGCCCCTGGTCCATCAGACCTTCGCACCCGGTTCGATGCTGGTCCGACACCACCACGTCCAGTCAGTGGATGGCATCCCCCATGCCATCGCGGAGTCGTACGTGCCCTACGACATCGTCCGGGGTCAGTGGCAGGACATCAGGTCCGGAAACTACGACTTGTTCGAGGTGCTGTCAGCGGCGAAGCATCCGGTCACCCGCAAGCAGGAAACACTGTACGTCGACTCGCCTACCTTCCAGGAGCGGATCGAACTGGGTATCGAGACGATGCCCAGCGTGTCGGTGGTGCGACTGGACTGCATCCTCTACTCGAGGCAAACCCCTGTCGAGGTCTGTCTCCTCTGCGACCGCGCGGACCTTTACGAATTCAATTACGTCGTGGAGCTTTGACCGCCATGTCACTAGAAAAACTGTTCTCCGCCCATATCCCGACAGTGTTGCGGGAGGCGGTCGAGCCCGGGATGGACGATGGCAGCATCCTGAGTCTGGCGCATCGATCCATCGACGAGTTCTGGCTCAAGTACGGCAAGATGTACGCCCGGTCCGGCTCGCATCGGCTTGAACTGCAGCAGCAGATCGACGCCGGTAGGGACACGGCCGCGATCGCGGAATGCGTCGGCAACTTGCACATGGCCTTCCTGGCCGCCGAAGTCGAGCTGCGCATCCAGCCCGGCATGACCATGGACCAGCAGGAAAAGCTTGCCCGCGTGTTCCGTGGGATCGGCAAGGACTTCGCGACGAAAGGCTGGCCTGCCCACGCACGCGCATGCCTGACCCGCGCAGCCCATCTGTTCGCCCAAGTGCGTATGTTCCGAGAAGAGGACGCCACCTGGTACCAGGAAGGTCGGGCGGCCCTGGTCGAGGCCAGAGGCATGCGGCGGTTCGGGCTCTGGGCGAGTTATGTGTTTGCCGGGTTCGGGTACCGCCCTTACCGTCTGCTTTATTGGTGCCTGGGAAGCATTTTCGCGTTCGTTCCCCTTTACGCATGGCTTGAGCCAGGGTGGTCGTGGCGGACATCGATGGTCGTCAGCGGCATGAACTATCTCGCCATGCTGGGGCTCGGCGACATTGGCGCTTCCGCGTTCCGGACCCAATTGCTTGCCATCGTGCAAGGGTCGGTGTCGCTGGTGCTGAATGCCACCTTGTTCGCATTGTTGGTCAGGCGCTGGTTCCGGTCATAGGGGTGGTCTTCGCGCGCGCCCGTGGCGCTAAAGTACGGTCGACCCAGGCAAAAGGCCGCCAAGATGCAAGCACTCGAGCTCGCCCGCCAGTTCCACGCCCTGCACCTTCCGGGCAACCCGCTGGTCCTGTTCAACGCCTGGGACGCGGGCAGCGCCCGCGCGGTCGCCGACGCCGGGGCCAAGGCCATCGCCACCGGAAGCTGGTCGGTGGCCGCGGCGCATGGCTACGAGGATGGCGAGCAGATCCCGCTGGAACTGGCCATGGCCAACCTGCGGCGGATGGTCGCGGCGGTGCCGTTGCCGGTCACGGTGGACCTGGAGAGCGGCTACGGCGGCGCGCCCGGCGTGGTCGCCGACACGGTGGCCGCGGCGATCGAGGCGGGCGCGATCGGCTGCAACCTGGAGGACAGTTTCCCCGCCGACGGCAGCCTGCGGCCGGTGGATGCGCAGGTGGCGCGGCTGGCCGCGGCCCGCAAGGTGGCGGACAAGGCCGGGTTGCCGTTCTTCCTCAACGCGCGCACGGATGTGTTCTTCCAGAAGCCGGCCGATGCGCACGACCAAGCCATGGTGGAAGCCGCCTTGGAACGGGCGCGGGCGTTTGCCGAGGCGGGCGCGAACGGGTTGTTCGTGCCCGGGCTGGTCTCGGAGGACCTGATCGCGAAGTTGTGCGCGGGCTCGCCGTTGCCGGTGAACGTAATGGCGCGCGAAGGTGGGCCCGGACGGGCGCGGCTCGCAGAGCTGGGGGTGGCGCGGATCAGTCATGGGCCGGGACCGTATCGGGGGGCGATGCGGTGGCTGACGGATGCCGCCCTCGAGGCGATGAACCACTAGAAATCAATCTCTTTAGTGGCTCGGCACGTCACGGTTCACGCTGTATATACGCTGTTCGCCTTACCATGCTTGCCCATGGAGCTGCTTGTATATACACTTTCCCGCCCTGTTCAGGATTCCAGGGACGGCGACAGTGGCGATTCAGATCTCCCCCAAGGTCGTGGAAAAGCTCAAGGACAAGCATGGCGTCGATCCCCGGGAGGTCGAGCAGTGCTTCGAGAACAAAACAGGTCTGCTGCTCAAGGACACCCGGGAAGACCACAGGTCGGACCCGCCCACCTTGTGGTTCATTGCTCCGACCAACCGAAACAGGCTCCTGAAGGTCTGCTTCATCCAAAAAGGTCCGGATCAGCACATTCGTACAGCCTACCCACCGAACCAGAATGAATTGAAGATCTATCGAACGCTCGCTTGCCCAACAGACTTTTAAATGAAGATGGAAGTGACACAACGGGGGTGATGATGATGACGAACACGCCAAATCGTGACGCGCGGGATCCTTGGGACTCCGGCGAGCTCGGCCAGAGCCTTGAGCACGCGGAAGTTGCGTCGACTGAAGAAATGCAAGCGGTAGACGAGTCTTTGGGCTTGCAGCTTGTCTCCATCCGACTTCAGCGCAAGCTCATCGCGACCTTGAAGTTCATTGCATCCCACCATGGCATTGGATACCAACCGATGGTACGTGACCTTCTGAACCGATTTGCGGTCTCGGAGATGCAGCAGATCCTGCAAGCGCAACTTGCCGAGTCGCAAAGGCAGGCAGACGCCGCAGGAGGCAATGTCGGCCCGGTTTCTGAATTCCTGGAGCGCGAAAGAAAGCGCGCGTAAGAGCGTTGGAAAGCCCCGGCATCGCCGGGGTTTTTTTTGGTCCTCAAGAACCCCCGCGGGCGGCTTCGATCTTGGCGATGTCGATCTTGCGCATCTCCATCATCGCGTCGAACGCGCGCTTGGCGGCCTTGCGGTCTGGGTCGGTGACGGCTTCGATCAGCACCCGCGGCGTGATCTGCCAGTTCACGCCCCACTTGTCCTTGCACCAGCCGCAGGCGGATTCCTGGCCGCCGTTGCCGACGATGGTGTTCCACAGGCGGTCGGTCTCTTCCTGGTCGTCGGTGGCGATCTGGAACGAGAAGGCTTCGGTCTGGGGGAAGGCGGGGCCGCCGTTGAGGCCGACGCAGGGGATGCCGCAGACGGTGAAGTCCACCATCAGCACGTCGCCCTCCTGGCCGTCGGGGTAGTCGCCGGGGGCGCGGTGGACGCCGCGGACTTCGCTGTCCGGGAAGGTCTCGGCGTAGAAGCGGGCGGCTTCCTCGGCGGTGCCATCGAACCAGAGGCAGATCGTGTTCTTGGGGATCATCGCGGTCTCCAGGAGCGGCAAGTGGTTGTTTTCACGGATTGCTCAGGACTTGCTCAGGACGCTCAGGCCGGCCCGGGGCCACGCTGGCGCCACGTTCAACCACACGGAGGGTAAGGCCATGTCGGGACAGATGGGTGAAGCGCGCGAGCAACGGCGCAACTGGGTGCGGGTGGTGATCTGGGGGCTGGCGGGGTCGCTGTTCCTGCTGCCGCTGGTGGCGATGCAGCTGACCAGCGAGATGAACTGGGATGCCTTCGACTTCCTGGTCTGGGGCACGATGCTGTTGGTCGCCTGCGGCACCTACGAGCTGATCAGCCGGCTGTCGCCGAACCGGCGCTACCGGGCGGCCACCGGGGTGGCCATCGTCGCCGGCTTCCTGACCTTCTGGATCAACGGCGCGGTCGGCATGGTGGGCGACGAGGACAACGTCTACAACCTGCTGTTCCTGGCCGCGATCGCGGTTGGCGCCGTGCTGGCGCTGGTGTCCTGGTTCAGGCCGCGGGGCATGGCGCGGGCGCTGTACGCGGCCGCGGCGATCCATGCCGGCACGGCGCTGTACGCGTTGGCGAGCGGTGCCGACGGCCTCGGCTCGGTGCTGGCGCTGTGCTTCGCCCTGCCGTACGTCTTGGCCGGTGCGCTGTTCAGCCGTTCGGCGCAGCAGGTGGAGGCCGCCGCGGCCGCCAGCGACGTTCCGTGACGCGATTTCGACACCGCTGAAAATTCGCCAAACGGCGGTGTACCGCGGCCGGCAGGGTGCTTGAAAGCCCCGCCGGCTTCCCTATTTCACGCGCCGCAGGCGGGCACGCCCGCCGCGCTTGAGACAGGAGGAACCCAGCCATGAACATGATGACCCGTCTTTCGCCGATCGTATCGCCGGATCCGGTGCGCCAGCTGATGGACCGGTTGTTCGACGGCAACCTGTTCGCCGGCAGCCTGCTGCGCGACGAGCACGACGCATCCTCGGTGGTGACCAGCCAGTGGATGCCCGCGGTCGACATCCGCGAGGAACACGACCGCTTCGTGCTCGACGCCGACATCCCCGGTGTGGATCCGGAGGACATCGAAGTGCAGATGGATCGCGGCATGCTCACCATCAAGGGCGAGCGCCGCAGCGAGGCCGTCGGGGCCACCGAGCGCTATGCCCGCGTGGAACGGGTGCACGGCAGCTTCCATCGCCGCTTCGCGCTCCCCGACAGCGCCGATCCGGAGCGCATCACCGCTGCGGGCAGCCACGGCGTGCTGCGCATCGTGATCCCGAAGAAGGCGGAATCCACGCCGCGTCGCATCCAGGTGGATCGCACCCTCGACTAGTCGCGGGAGCGGACGCCGAGCAGCGGCGCAAACCCGGCCATCGCCGCCACCACGCAGGCGGCGAACAGGGCGCCCTCCAGGGCGCCCGTGGCCACCTGGCTGGCGGTGCCGAAGCCTGCATCGCCGAACAGGGTGCCGAGCTGGTCCAGGCGCAGGCGCGAGTTAGGGAAGGTCTGCGCGAGCAGGTCGAGGCTGCCGGCCATCAGCCGGCCGCCGAGCAACGGCACCACCAGGCCGGCCACCGCGCCGGCGGCCGCCGCGGCGAACACGCTGCGCCGGTGCCAGGGCGAGCGCCCGCCGAGGGCGCCGAACCAGACGCCGAAGCCGACCGCGCCGCCGAGCAGCAGGCCTTCCATCGCCCCGGTGATGTCGCCGGGCGAGCGGCCGAGCAGCAGGTTGAAGGCGTCCAGCCCAAGGAGCTTGACGATGCCGCCGACCAGCAGGCCGCCGAGCGCACCGCCGGCGATGGCCCAGCGGTGGGGGGGGCCCGGGAGCAGGGTGCTCGCGGCGATGCCGGCGCTGACGCCGGCGCCGCCGACGAGCGCGACGACGATGCACAGGCACACGATCACCAGGACCATCGAGACCGCGCCCATGCCGGGCTGCAGCGGTTGGCTGGCGCCGAGGAAGCCGTAGGCCAGGCCGCCGAGGGCGCCGGAGACGCCGGCGCCGGTGGTGCCGGCGGCGGTGAGGAGGAGGGCGTCCCGCCAGGTCCAGGTGGGGGGCGTGGGTGAGGGTGTCGCAGCTTCCGCCGCTCCCACAAGGGGGTCAGGACCCAGCTCGACCGGGGCGATGAAGCGGTAGCCGTGTTTGGGGACGGTTTCGATGAAGCGGGGGTTTGCGACGCTGTCGCCGAGCTGCTTGCGCAGGGTGCGGATGCACTGGGTCAGGGCTTCCTCGGTGACCGGAATGCCGCGCCAGACTTCGTCGAGGAAGCGCTCCTTCGAGACCAGCTTGCCCTGCTCGCGAAGCAGCAGGATGAGCGCGTCGAGGTAGCGCGAATTCAGTTCGACCAGTGTGTCGCCGCGGCGTAGCTGGCGCTGCGCGGGATCGAGCTGGAAGTCTTCGAAGCGGTAGATGCCGTTCCCCATGCGGCAAGCCTACCGTGGCTGCGCGATCGACGGGGTGGGGGTGGCATCATCGGGGGAGGCCCGAAGACCCCGGGGAATCCCGATGAGTGCATTCGCATCCCTGATTGCCGCCGCCATCGCCTGGGTGGCGGTCCATATCGGCATCGCCGGCACCGCCGTGCGCGGCGCGATCGTGTCGAAGATCGGCGAGGGGCCGTTCCGCGGCGTGTTCGTGATTGCTTCGTTCGCGCTGCTGTACTGGCTGGGCACGGCCTACGGCAACGCAGGCCCGGTGCGCCTGCTGTGGATCGCGCCCCGCTGGCTGGTGGTGGCCGGCATGTGGCTGCTGCTGCCCGCCGTTCTGCTGCTGGTGTGCGCGGTGAGCCAGCCGAACCCGACCTCGGTGCGCGGCGAAGGCGCGCTGGACCGCGAGGAGCCGGCAACCGGCATGCTCCGCATCACCCGCCATCCGATGCTGTGGGCGTTCGCGCTGTGGGCGGTGGTGCACATCATCGCGCTGGGCACGCTGTCCGGGCTGGTGTTCGCCGGCGCGATCCTGGTGACCGCGCTGGCCGGCATGCCGAGCCTGGATGCCAAGTACGCGAAGCGCTATCCGGAGCGCTGGCCGCGGTTTGCCGCGGCGACCTCGATCGTGCCGTTCGTGGCGATCGCGCAGGGCCGCAACCGGCTGGTGTGGCGGGAGATCGGCTGGCTCCGGCCATGGCTGGCGATCGTGCTGTGGGGCGTGCTGATCGCGCTGCATCCGCTCGCGTTCGACGTCAATCCCGCGCGCTACTTCCACGGCTGACGTAAGACTGCCCGTAAACCACACTGTGAACCCTGGTTCACACTTCAAGAAATCATTGAGGTCAGGAATGATGGCCCTCAAAACCACCCGCTGGGATTCGGCGCAGCACCTTGAAAACGAAGAGGATCGCGAAGCCTATCTGGAGGCTTGCCTGGAACACGGGAGTGACGATCCCGGCTTCATCGCCCATGCGCTGGGCGTGGTCGCCCGGTCGCGGAACATGAGCGAACTTGCGCGTGAAACGGGCTTGACGCGCGAAGGACTCTACAAGGCACTCTCCGAAGAAGGGAATCCCAGCTTCGGCACCGTTCTCAAGGTGGTTAGTGCACTGGGCTACCGCTTCTCGCTGATCCGGGAACCAAGTGCGCAATACGGGATGAAAAAGGCGAAGCCAAGGAAGCGAGGCGCGCGATGAACAAGACCGCGCACCTCGTCCAGTTCTTCCTGCCCGTCCGCGGCAACGACGGCAAGGCCTTCCCGCGCGAGGAGTTTGCCAGGGTGCGCGCCGAGCTCGCGGACCGCTTCGGCGGCGTGACCGCCTACGTGCGCTCGCCCGCGGTCGGTGCCTGGGAGGACGACGACGGCGATGTCTGCCGCGACGACGTGCTGCTGTTCGAGGTCGTCGCGGACACGCTCGATCGGGACTGGTGGCGGGACTACCGCGACGACCTGTGCGGGCGCTTCGCCCAGGAGGAAGTGCTGGTGCGCGCGTCGAAAGTGGAGTTAATTTAGCGGCGCGACCCCAGCGGGGAGGCGCCATGCAGCAGCGCATCCGCTACATCACCACCGGCGACGGCACCCGGCTGGCCTGGGCCGCGGCGGGGCGCGGCCCGCCGCTGGTGCGCGCGGCGACCTGGCTGACCCACCTGCAATACGACCTGGAAAGCCCGGTGTGGGCGCACTGGATCCGGTTCCTGGCCGGGCACTTCACCTGCGTGCGCTACGACGAGCGTGGGTGCGGCCTCTCCGACTGGCGCGCGCTGGACCTGAGCCCGTCGTGCTGGCTGGGCGACCTGGAAGCGGTGGTCGAGGCGGCGGCCGTCGAACGGCCGATGGTGCTGCTGGGGATCAGCCAGGGTGCGTCGGTGGCGATCCGCTACGCCGTGGCGCATCCCGAACGCGTGTCGCACCTGATCCTCTACGGCGGCTACGCGGTGGGCGGCAACCGCGGCGACGACCCGCGACGCCGTGCGATGTACAAGGCGGTGATGGACGTGGTCGGGCTGGGCTGGGGCCAGGACAATCCCGCGTTCCGGCAACTGTTCACCACGCGCTTCGTGCCGGAGGGCAGCGCGGAACAGTTTGCCTGGTTCAACGAACTGTGCCTGCGCACGACCTCGCCGGAGAACGCGGTGCGCCTGCTCGCCGCGCGCGGCGACGTGGACGTGAGCGACCTGCTGGAAAAGGTGCGGGTGCCGACGCTGGTGCTGCAGTGCGACCGCGACGAGATCGCGCCGCGGGCGCAAGGCCGGTTGCTGGCCAGCCGTATCCCCGGCGCCACCTACATCGAGTTGCATTCGCGCAACCACGTGCTGCTGGAGCACGAGCCGGCCTGGCGCGAATTCCAGGAGGCGGTGCTCGAATTCACCGGCCTGGCGCGGCAGGACTCCGACCTGTCGGCCCAAGGCCTGACCGCGCGCGAGCGGGCAGCCCTGGCGTTGCTGTGTGAAGGGCGCAGCAATGCGCAGATCGCCTGGGCGCTGGGCATCGCCGAGAAGACCGTGCGCAACCACGTCTCCAACCTGTACCGCAAACTCGGCGTCCACAGCCGCGCCGAGGCCATCGTCCGCACCCGCCCGTAGACCCGTAGACCCGTAGACCCGTAGAGCCGTAGAGCCGACCCATGGTCGGCTGACCGTCCCCGACCGGGACAAATGTCCCGTTTCCCGCTCCCTGAACCCGCCCACCCGGGACAAGCTTTCCATGGCGCCCGCGGACGGCCGGCGCCACGCTCGGACCCGACGTCCCCGGGAGCGCTCCGCCATGACCCGCCTGCTCGCCCTGCTGTATGCCGTCGCGGCCTACGCCGTGTTCCTGCTGACCTCCCTCTACGCGATCGCCTTCGTGTCCGGGTTCGACTTCGTGCCCCGGCACGTGGACAAGGGGCCCGGCGCGCCGCTCGCGCAGGCGCTGACGATCGACGTCGCCCTGCTGCTGCTGTTCGCGGTGCAGCACAGCGGCATGGCGCGGCCCGGCTTCAAGCGCTGGTGGACGCGCCTGGTGCCGCGCCATGTGGAGCGCAGCACCTATGTGCTGGCGAGCAGCCTGGTGCTGATCCTGCTGTTCTGGCAGTGGCGGCCCTTGCCGGCGGTCGTGTGGCAGGTGGACGGTCCCGCGCGCGTGGCCCTGTTCGCGCTGGCCGCCTGCGGCTGGTTGCTGGTGCTGGTCGGCACGTTCCTGATCAACCACTTCGAACTGTTCGGCCTGCGCCAGGCCTGGTTCCACATGCGCGGGCTGCCGCCCGACCGCGACGTGCCCTTCGTCGAGCGTGCGTTCTACCGCATCGTACGCCACCCGCTGATGCTGGGATTCGTGGTCGCGTTCTGGGCCGCGCCGACCATGACCCTGGGCCACTTGCTTTTCGCGCTCGCCACCAGCGGCTACATCCTGGTCGCCGTGCGGTTCCTCGAGGAGCGCGACCTGGTGGCGCACTACGGCGAGACCTATCGCGATTACCAGCGCCGCGTGCCCATGATCCTGCCGCTGCCGCGCCGGTCCGCGCGCGATACCGGCGCCGCGCGGCCGATGGCTGCACCTTGACGGCAAGCGGCGCAAAATGGTCGGCCCCGCGCTGGAGCCGACCATGCCCACCTATCGCAAGGATCCCGACGCCATCGCCCGGCTGACGCCGGAGCAGTACCACGTCACCCAGGAAAGCGGCACCGAGCGCCCCGGCACCGGGGAGTACCTGCACGAGAACCGCCCGGGCATCTACGTGGACATCGTCTCCGGGGAGCCGCTGTTCGCGTCCTCGGACAAGTTCGAATCGCATTGCGGCTGGCCGAGCTTCACCAAGCCGATCGTGCCCGCGCACGTGCGCGAGCTCGACGACGACAGCTTCGGCATGCGCCGCACCGAGGTGCGCTCGGCGCATGGCGACAGCCACCTCGGCCATGTGTTCCCCGACGGCCCGCGCGACCGCGGCGGCCTGCGCTACTGCATCAACTCCGCGGCGCTGCGCTTCATTCCGCGCGAGCGGATGGAGGCCGAGGGGTATGCTGAATACCTCGACCAGGTGGAGGACCCGGCATGAGCACGGAGCGCGCGATCCTCGCCGGCGGCTGCTTCTGGGGCGTGCAGGAGCTGCTGCGCAAGATGCCGGGTGTGGTCTCCACCCGCGTGGGCTACAGCGGCGGCGACGTGCCCAATGCGACCTACCGCAACCATGGCAGCCACGCCGAGGCGGTGGAGATCGTGTTCGACCCGGCGAAGACCCGTTATCGCGACCTGCTCGAGTTCTTCTTCCAGATCCACGACCCGACCACCCGCAACCGCCAGGACAACGACGTCGGCACCTCCTACCGCTCGGCGATCTTCTACACCACGCCGGAGCAGCGGCGCGTGGCCGAGGACACCATCGCCGACGTCGAGGCCAGCGGCCTGTGGCCGGGCAAGGTGGTGACCGAAGTGGCGCCGGCGGGCGATTTCTGGGAAGCCGAGCCCGAGCACCAGGACTACCTGCAGAAGTATCCGACCGGGTACACCTGCCATTACGTGCGACCGGGCTGGAAGCTGCCCCGCCGGGCCGCCGCGGGCGGTTAGGATTCCGGCCATGGATTCGGCCTTCACCCTCGACTTCTCCCGCACCGACGACGGCCTGCTGTGCGCCCGTGTGGGCGGCGTGCGCAGCGTCGCCAGCACCATCGCCTACTGGGAAGGGATCCTTGCCGAGGTGACGCGCGAGCGGCCGGCCGGGTTGATCGTGCTGGACGAACTGGTCGGCGAGGAGCTGGCCGCGTCCGAGTGGAAGAAGCTGGTGGTGCACATGGCCGGGCGCGGCCTGGAGGGTGTGCCGATCGCGCACGTGAAGGCATTCGCCTTCGACCAGATCAGCTATTGCGAGCGCTACGCCAACGAGGCCGGCCTGCAGGCCCGGGCCTTCCGCCGCGAGTCGGAAGCGCGGGACTGGCTGCGGGCGCGGCCCGGATGAGTGCGACGCGCTCGTCCGCGCGCTTCGACGCGCTGCTCGTGCTGGCCCTGCTGAGCCTGATCTGGAGCTACAACTGGATCGTGATGAAACAGGTCCTGCAGTGGTCGGGGCCGTTCACCTTTGCCGCGTGGCGTGGCGCGCTGGGCGCGGTGACCCTGTTCCTGCTGCTGTTGTGGCGGCGCGCGCCGCTGAGGCCGCCGCCGCTGGCGCCGCTGCTGTGGATCGGCGCCGCGCAGACCCTCGGGTTCCAGGCGCTGGTGCAGTGGGCGCTGGTGCATGGCGGCGCGGGCAAGACCGCGTTGCTGGCCTACACGATGCCGTTCTGGGTGGTCGGCGTGGCCTGGCTGGTGCTGCGCGAGCGGCCGACGCGGGCGCAGGCGGTCGCGGTGGCGGTGGCGTTCGCCGGCCTGTTGCTGGTGCTGGAGCCGTGGGCGGGGCTGGGGCGCCTGGAAAGTTCGTTGCTGGCGATCGCCGCCGGCCTGTGCTGGGCGGTCGGCACGGTGCTGAGCAAGCGCCTGTTCCAGCAGGGGCGGGCGACGATCCTGTCGCTGAGCGCATGGCAGATGGCGGTGGGCGCGGTGGGGCTGGTGGCGGTGGCCTGGGCCGCGGACGAACCGGCCACGCAGTGGACCGGCGGCTTCATCGCGGCGCTCGCCTACAACGCGGTACTGGCCTCGGGGCTGGCCTGGCTGCTGTGGACCTACATCGTGGACAAGCTGCCGATGACCGTGTCCGGATTGACCAGCCTGGTGATCCCGATCATGGGGGTGCTGTTCGCCTGGGCGGTGCTGGGCGAGGCGCCGTCGCCGGCGGAGTGGACCGGCATCGCGCTGGTCGGCGCGGCGCTGGCCATCGTCGCGCTGGCGGTGAAGCCGGCGGTGGGCGGATCGCGCGGCGACTGACCTGGATCAAGGCGCGCTTGCCGGCGCAGGTGGAGGCTGGCGGCCTCCCCCCATGCGTGCCACGTCATGAACCTCGAGACCTTCCAGCCCGTCGCCGTCCACCCCTTCGATGCCCGGGGCATCGCCCGCCGCTTCCGCCACGCGGCGATCTTCGGCGCGCTGGATGCGCTGCAGCCGGGCGAGGCCATGCGCTTCGTCAACGACCACGATCCGCTGCCGCTGCTCGCCCAACTCCAGGCGCACTACGGCGACCTGCTGGCGATCGCCTACCGGCAGCGAGAGCCGGGCGCGGTGGTCATCGACTTCCTGGTCCAGGCCTCCGCCGAGGCCGGTGGCGTCCCCGCCGACGGCGGTTGCGGCTGCGGCAGCGGCGCCTGCGGGAGCTGATCCAGCGAAGGTTCGCGAGGTTCTTTGGCCGTACCACCCGGCACGTTAGCCAGTATCCTCGCCTTCGCACCCAACCAGGGAGGAGGCAGGATGTCGGCAGCGACCAGGGATCTGGAACTGTTCGTGCGGGAGGCGTTGCTGCGTGGGCAGCCGCGACCCGCGATCGAGACCGCGTTGGTGGAGGCCGGTTGGCCGCCGGAGCAGGTGCGCGACGCGCTGGAGGCGTACGCGCCCGTGGAATTCCCGGTGCCGGTGCCGCGACCGCGGCCCTACCTGTCCGCGCGCGAGGCCTTCCTGTACCTGCTGCTCTTCGCCTCGCTGTACGTGTGGGCCTACCACCTGGGCGACCTGCTGTTCGACCTGCTGAACCGCGCGCTGCCGGATCCGGCCGATCCAGCCTGGCAGCGGATGCGCGCCGACCAGTCGATGCGGATGTCGGTGGCCTCGCTGGTGATCGCGTTCCCGCTGTTCCTGTTCGTGGCGCGGTTGCTGAGCAGGGAACTTGCACGCAATCCGGCCAAGCGCCAGTCGGTGGTGCGGCGCTGGCTGACCTACATGACGCTGTTCCTGGCCGCGGGCGTGCTGGTGGGCGACATGATCGCGCTCGTCTACCACCTGCTCGGCGGCGAGCTGACCCTGCGCTTCGGGCTCAAGGTGCTGGTGGTGGCCGCCATTGCGGGTGGCGTGTTCGGGTTCTACCTGACCGACCTGCGCCGCGAGGAGCGTGAGGCATGAGCACGGCGCCTGCGCCATCGCGCCTGGGCCACTGGCTGGTGGCCGCCGCGATCCTCGCCGTGGTCGTGACCCTGGTGGCGGCGTTCCTGGTGATGCGTTCGCCGTCGGAGGAACGCATGCGCCGGCTCGACCAGCGCCGCGTCGACGAACTGACCACGCTCCAGCAGGCGGTCGAGGCCTACGTCCGCAAGCACGACCGGCTGCCCGCCGACCTCGACGCGGCGGCCGAGGGCTTCGTCGTGTCGCGCAACGATCCGGTGACCGGGCAGCCCTACGAGTACGCGGTGGTGGATGCCAGGACCTACCGGCTCTGCGCGGTGTTCCAGACCACGGCCGAGGGCGACATGGCGACGGCGCGCCTGTTCCAGTGGGCGCACGGCACCGGGCGCCAGTGCTTCGAGCGCGTCGCGCCCGAGGGGCGTGCGGCGACGCCGGCGGCGCCTTATTCGGCGCCGGCCGAACCGGTATCCGGCGCGGTGCCGTCCGGCAGCGCATAGGCGATCAGCTCGTCACCGGCGGGCGTCTCCATGAAGTGGTGGCCGCCGGCCATGATCACCAAATACTCGCGGCCGCCGGCCGCGTAGACCATCGGCGTGGCCTGGCCGCCGGCCGGCAGCACGTCGCTCCACAAGGTCTCGCCGGTGTCGATGTCGATCGCGCGGATCAGGTTGTCGGTGGCCGCGGCGATGAACACCAGGCCGCTGGCGGTGATCACCGCGCCGCCATTGTTCGGCGTGCCGATTTCGATCGGCAGCCCCGAGCTGATCCCGAACGGCCCGTTGCGGCGCGCGGTGCCGAACGGGCGGTCCCATAGCGTGCGCCCGCTGGCCAGCTCGATTGCGCGGATGCCGCCATAGGGCGGCTGCTTGCACAGCAGCTGGGTGAAGTCGAGCCGCCAGCCGGCGTTGACGTCCACCGCGTACGGCGCACCGGCCTGCGGATCGCCCGCGCCCTCGGCCCCGCCCATGTCACCGCGCGCTTCCGAGCGCGGCGCCCAGCCCATCGCGTTCGCCTTCTCGCGCGGGACCAGGGTGACGTAGTTCGGCATGTCGTTGTAGTTGGCAACGATGATCCCGCGGCGCGGATCGATCGCGATGCCGCCCCAGTCGGTGCCGCCGTTGTAGCCGGGGTATTCGACCGAGTGGCCATCGGTGACCGGCGGCGTGTAGAAGCCCTCGTAGCTCGCCTTGGCGAACTGGATCCGGCAGATCATCTGGTCGATCGGGGTCAGGCCCCACATGTCGCGCTCGGTGAGGTCGCGCTTGCGCAGCGTGTGGTAGCCCGAGTGCGGCTGGGTGGCGGAACGCTCGTCGGGCTCCACGCCGCCCTGCGGCGCGGGCTTTTCCTCCACCGGCACCAGCGGCCGCCCGGTGGCGCGGTCGAGCACGTAGATGTCGCCCTGCTTGCTCGGCAGCACGATGGCCGGAACCGGGCCGGCGGCGGTCGGGAAGTCGACCAGCGTGCCCTGCGCCCCGAGGTCGTAGTCCCACACGTCCTTGTGCACGGTCTGGAAATGCCAGCGTGGCTTGCCGGTGGTCACGTCCAGCGCGACCAGCGAGGTGGCGTAGGCGTTCTCCTGTTCACTGCGCGTGGCGCTCAGGTAGTCCACCGCGGAGTTGCCCATCGGCAGGTACACCAGCCCGAGCTGTTCGTCGGCGCTGGCGGTGGTCCACATGTTCGGCGTGCCGCGGGTGAAGGTCTCGCCGTCGGGCGGGGCGCCGTTCCATTCCGGATGGGTCATGTCCCAGGCCCAGCGCAGCTCGCCGGTGACCGCGTCGAAGCCCTGGATCACGCCCGAGGGCGCGTCCAGCATCTGCCCGTCGAGCACCTGGTGGCCGGTGACGATCACCCCGCGCACCACCACCGGGGCGGAGGTGATCGACACCATGCCCGGATACACCGGGCCCATGTGGGTGGTGATCGAGACCGCTCCATGGGTGCCGAAGCCTTCGCAGGGCTCGCCGGTCGCCGCGTCGACCACCACCAGGCGCGCGTCCAGCGTGCCTTCGACGATCCGCGTCGCGCAGCGGCCTTCCGCGTCCGCCGGCGCGGTGTAGTAGGCGACGCCGCGGCAGGCGGCGGTGTAGGGAATGTTCTTGTCCGATACCTTCGGGTCGTAGCGCCACCGTTCCTTGCCGGTGCGCGCGTCGAGCGCGAACAGGATGTTGCGGGCGCTGCACAGGTAGACGGTCTCGTCGACCTTCAGCGGCGTGGTCTCCGCGCCCCAGCGTTCGGTCGGCACGTCGCCGGTCTGGAACACCCAGGCGCGTTCGAGTTGGGAAACGTTGTCGCGGTCGATCTCGGTGAGCGGCGTGTAGCGCTTCGCGTCGTAGCCGCGGCCGTAGGCCACCCAGTCGCCGTCCGCCTGCGGGGTGAGCGAAGACAGGACCGCGGCGGTTTCGCGCGGCGTCGGCAACGGCCCATCGTTGCGGGTCACGCCGTACGGCAGGAAGGCCAATGCGAAGGTGCCGGCAAACACCAGCACCAGCGCCAGTGCCGCCAGCCGCGACGCGCGCTGTCCCGGTCCGTTCGGCAACCGCCACTGCGCCAGCGCGACCAGGATGCCGAGCACCACGAACAGCCCCATCCGCGGCACCCAGCGCCAGTAGTCCAGGCCGCTTTCCCACATGCTCCACAGGAAGGTGCCCAGCAGCACCGCCCAGAACCACCACGCGCCGGCGGCGCGCCCCAGGAGCAGCAGCACGCCGGACACCGTGAGCCCGAGGCCGGCGACCAGGTAATACCAGGAGCCGCCGCTACTCGCGAGGACCACGCCGCCGACCAGCAGCGTCAGTCCGAGCAGCGCGATGACCGCGCCGAGCAGGGCAATGAAGGGATGCGCGCGGAAGCGCGTGAAGAACAGGTCGCGATCCATGGCGAGGTCCGGTCGACGCCCCGGTCCAGGGCGTCCCCCACCATGGACAGGCACGGGTCAGCGTGGCGCGAAGGGACTCACGTCGAGGGTGAATTCAGGCAAGCCGACCAGCGCCCGCGTGTTGCCTTCGGCGACGTCGAACTCGCGCAGCGGATGGCGCTGGCACGCCGACGCGGCGCAGTCCGGCGGCAGCAGGCGGTAATGGCAGCGACCGCTGCTGCTTTCCACGCATTCGAAGCGCGCCTGGCCCGCGTCCGCCCAGGCTTCGCTGTGCAGGACGGTGGCGCCGTCGCGCATGTGGTGGCTGTAGCTGGTGCCGCCCAGTTGGACCCCGAACAGCGACAGCGCGAACGTCAGCAGGGCAAGGAGTTCGTGCACGGCGTGCCTCCTACATGTTCCGGAACAGGGCCATGAACGGCTGGCTGACCGCCAGCGTTTCCGGGCGCGACTTCAGCCGGACGACGCCGCGGCCGCTGTCGTCGCGGGTGATCCCGGCGATGGCCCTGAGGTTGACGATGGTGGAGCGGTGGATCTGCTTGAAGTGCGCCGGGTCGAGCATGCCCAGCAGGTCGCGGATGGAGGTGCGCAGCAGCGCCTCGCCATCGGTGGTGACCACGGTGGTGTACTTGTTGTCGGCGCGGAAATAGGCGACGTCGTCCACCAGCACCAGCCGGGTCTCCTTGCCGGCACTGGCGGTGAGCCAGGTCAGTGGCGGCGCTTCGCTGGCGCGCGGCAGCACCGCGTCGCCGAGCCGCTGCAGCAGCGTCGCCACCGCCTGCGCGTCGCCGCTGCGCGCCTGCAGGCGCTGTACCGTGGCCGCGAGCCGTTCCGGGGCGATCGGCTTGAGCAGGTAGTCGATCGCGCCGTGCTCGAACGCGGCCACGGCGTGCTGGTCGTAGGCGGTGACGAACACGATCTGGGTGCGCGGGCTGGTGTCGCCCGCGCTGGCGGCCACTTCCAGGCCGGTGAGGCCGGGCATGCGGATGTCGAGGAAGGCGACGTCGGGCTGGTGTTCGGCCAGCGCTTCCACCGCGCTGGCGCCGTCCTCGCACGCGGCGAGGACTTCCAGTTCCGGCCACGCCTCGGCGAGGCGGTCGAGCAGCTCCTGGCGCAGCAGGGGCTCGTCCTCGGCGACGATCGCGGTCCAGCGCTGCTCAGCCATGGCGCACCTCGTCGCGGACGGCGTCGGCCGCTGCCGGCACGGTGATCGTCGCGGCGACGCCACTGGGGAAGTTCGCCACCACCGCCAGCGACGCGGCGCCGTCGTACACCAGGCGCAGGCGTTCGCGCACGTTCTTCAGGCCGATGCCGGTGCCACTATGCTTCGTGTTGAAGCCTTCGCCGTCGTCGGCCACGGTGATCGCCACCTGGTCGCCGTCCTGGCGCGCGCGGATCCAGACGGTACCGCCGGCGGTGCGCGGTTCCAGGCCGTGCTTGATCGCGTTCTCGACCAGCGTCTGCAGCATCATCGCGGGCAGCGGCAGGCCGCGCAGCGCGTCGGGCACGTCCACCTGCACCTGCAGGCGCGGGCCCATGCGGATCTTGAGGATTTCGAGGTAGGCGATCGCGCGTTCGAGCTCGGCGCCCAGGGTCGACAGCTCGTCGTGGTCGCGCGGCAGCGAGTGGCGCAGGTACTGGATCAGGTTGCCCAGCATCTGCTCGGCGCGGGCCGGGTCGCTGCGGGTGAGCAGCTGCGCGCTGGCCAGCGTGTTGTACAGGAAGTGCGGCTCGACCTGGGCGTGCAGCAGGCTCAGGCGGGCCACGGTGAGTTCCTTCTCCACCTCGGTCTGGACGACGGCGGCCTGTTCGCGGCGGCGGCGCTCGGCGATGCGGCGGGTGATCGCACGGGAGACCGCCTCGGCGTTCTCCAGGTTGGTGCCGTCGTCCACCCGGAACCAGTCGGTCCAGGACGGGCTTTCCGGCTCGCAGATCAGGGTGACGCTGCCGCTGTCGCCTTGCGGCGTGACCGTGGCCAGGAGCTGGTTGCGCGGCGTCCCGATCCACGCCAGCGGATTCCAGGCCGAATGCTTCTGGTGGCCGTAGGGATCGGTGCGCCCGACCTTGGCCCGCACCTGCAGGCTGTCGCGCGCGCTTTCCACTTCCTCGATGTTCGGCAGTTCGCGGATCGCGGCGTCGAGCAGGTCGAAGGCTTCGCCGGCCTCGAACGGGATTTCGATGCGTCGGCGCTGGCGGTTGCCCAGCGACTCGCGGTCGATCTTGCCGGCGATCAGCCGGACCCGGTCCACGTGCGCGAACACGCTGGTGATGACGAAGCCGGCGGTGACCAGGCAGGCCAGCAGGATCGGCAATTCCCAGTGGCCCACGAACGGGATCGAGGACCACAGCAGGGCCGCGAAGAAGAACACGACCGCCCAGGCGGCGAGCATGCGGATCAGGAAGAAGGCGGTGCGGATCACGGGCGGGTCCGGTGGTCGGTAGCGGTTGCGGCGCAGGATAGCCCCGCACCGCGCCACCGGAAGGGGGCATGCGACGAACCGCCGCTGGCGCCGACGAACCCCCGGTTTCCCGCCGCGGATGCTCCCTTCTCCCCGCCCGCGGGGAGAAGGTGCCCCGAAGGGGCGGATGAGGGGCGCTTTGGCTTTTCCCGAAGGGGCGGATGAGGGGCGCTTTTGGTTTTTCCTACGCCCGCGCCTCCTGCTGCAAGCGTCCCCGCCCCTTCCGCGGCGCATACCCGCTCAACTCTTCCGCCGCGATCCGGTTGCGCCCGGTCTCCTTCGCCACGTAGCACATGCGGTCGGCCGCTTCGAGCACTTCCAGCGCGGTCAAGCCCGCGCCGCTGAAACCGACCTGGCCGACGCTGGCACCGATCCTGTAGCTCTGGCCTTCCCAGCCGAACTCGAACCCTGCCATCGTCGCCAGGATCTTGTTCGCGACCGCGGTGGCGCGCGGCTCGGTGCAGTTCTCCAGCAGCATCGCGAACTCGTCGCCGCCGATCCGCGCCAGCGTGTCGTGCTCGCGCAGCTGGCGGCGCAGGATCACCGCGAGCTGCCGCAGCAGCTCGTCGCCCGCCACGTGGCCACCGGTGTCGTTGACCGCCTTGAAGTGGTCGAGGTCGAAGTAGAGCAGGGCGTGGCGGCAGCCCAGCTCTGCGGCGCTGTGCACGGCGCGCTCCAGGCGGGTGTCGAACACGCGCCGGTTGAGCAGGCCGGTGAGGGCGTCGTGGTTGGCGTGCCAGGACAGCTCGCGGCTCATCCGCGTGGCGGCGGTGACGTTGCGGAAGGTGACGATCGAGCCGATCGGCTCGCGGTCCTGGTCGTGGACCTGGGCCACCGCGCCATCCACCAGGATCACGTGGCCGTCGCGGCGCAGCAGCGACACGATGTCCTCGTTGCCGTTGTTGAAGCCGGCGGTGAGCAGGTCCACCGGATCGCCACGCGCATCCACGCTGCGCACCACCTGGCCCAGCGGCAGGCCGAGCGCGTCGGCCTCGGTCCAGCCGGTCAGGTGCGCGGCGACCGGGTTCAGGCTGGTGATGCGGCCTTGCAGGTCGGTGACGACGATGCCGTCGGCGATCGCCGCGAGCGCGCTTTCGCTGCGGTGCAGGGCGTCGCGACAGGCACGCAGCTCGGCCCGTGCCCGGGCGAGCTCGGTTTCGAGGGCCTCGATGCGATCCTGCCGGGAGGACGCGGAGTCGGCCGGTTGCGGGCGTGTGGGGGACGCCATGGGTCGCAAGTTAGCTTCCCTGCGAGCAAACCATGGTGAGATTCCCCGCAAAACGCCACGCGAATGTGTGACCCGCTTCGCAGGATCGGAGTTTTGCTTCGCTCGTTCAGCGGCGTGACGGCCGTTCGGCGGTGGCGTTGCCGTTCGCGTCGCGCTCAAGGCGACGCGGCATCGTCGCTCGAAGCGGTCGCGACGCCCGGCGGTGGCAGCGCGAAACGCTCGCCCAGGCTGATCTCGATTTGCGGCGCCTCCGCGCGCTGCGGTCTCGCTGGCGGCGTGGGCAGCAGCGTGGCGACGTCCGCCACGTTGGCCACTTCCAGGGCCTTGACCTCCTGCTTGTTCGCGAAGGCCTGCCGGCGCTGCTCGTGCTGCTGCACCAGCGCGGTGATCATCACGTCCATCACCCGCCCGAACGCACTCTTGTCGGCATCGCCACGGGTTTCGACGGTGTCCAGTTCGACCAGCGGCGCACTGCGTTGCTGTGCCTGCGCGAGGCGCGGCGCCAGGACGACGAGGAAGGCCAGGAGGGAGAGGGGGAGCCAGCGCATTGGGACGCATCACCCGGACGGAACCGCCGTCCTCATGCGCAGGCTAGGAAGCAGGTCTTGCAGCGATCGTGAAACCTGCGGCGCGGGCATGAACCGCCGATGACGCGTGGCCTGCGTTCAGGAAGTCGTGCGTCGCGTCAAGACGCGCGCGGCGGCTCCATCGCGGCGGTGTCGGCGTCATTGACATCCTCGGCGCCCGGCGACGCGGTCTGCTCGGTGACCTGGCCGGAGTCCGTGCGCAGTTGCTCCAGCGCGGCGCCGTGGCTCTGCTGCGCGCCCGTTTCCGTCGCCGGTGGTCGCCCCAGGTCGATGCGTTGCCGCGGCAGCGCTTCCGGGTGCGCACGCTCCAGGTACTCGATCATCCGCTCGCGCACCGCGCAGCGCAGGTCGAACAGCTCACCGGAATTGCGCGCGCTGACCAGCAGCCGCACCTGCACCGTGGTCTCCGCGGTCTCGGTGACCTGGGCCACGCACACCCGCCCGTCCCAGCGCTCGTCGGTGCGGCAGATCCGTTCCAGCGCCTCGCGCACGTCGGCCATCGGCGTGCGGTAGTCGAGCCACAGGAATGCGGTGCCCAGCAGTTGCGAGGTGGTCCGGGTCCAGTTCTCGAACGGGTTCTCGATGAACCACTGCAGCGGCACGACCAGGCGGCGCTCGTCCCAGACGCGGACGACGACGTAGGTCGCGTTGATCTCCTCGATCCGGCCCCATTCACCCTGCACGATGACCACGTCGTCCAGCCGGATCGGCTGCGCCAGCGCGATCTGCAGGCCAGCGATCAGGTTGCCGAACACCGGCTTGGCGGCGAGGCCGGCGACCAGCCCGAGCACGCCCGCCGAGGCCAGCAGGGTCGCGCCGATCTCGCGGATGGCCGGGAACGTCATCAGGGCCAGGCCGAGCCCGACCACGATGATCGCGCCCTGGACCACGCCGCTGATCACCTTGGCCTGGGTCTGCACCCGCCGCGCGCGCAGATTGTCGGCCACGTCCACCGGGTGCTCGCGCAGGACCCGGCGCTCCAGCGCCCGCACCGCCCGGACCGCCAGCCACCCCAGGACCAGCAGCACGAGGAGCACGAGCACGTGCCGGGACAGGGCCCCGTCCGCGTTGGCGATCCAGTCGGGCACGGGCTCAGGATGGCCCCGCGCGCGGGCCGATCGCGTGAAGAGGACCTTAAGGTCGGCGGTGGTCCAATGCGACACTCTTCGAAGGGGGCGGGACCGGGAGGTCCGGAGGCATGAAGCAACAGGCGGCGGCGATCGCGTTCGATGACTGGCTGGCAGGCGCGGAGGACGTGACCTACCAGGTGCTGGTCGACTCGATCCCCGACTACGCGATCTTCCTGCTCGACGCCGAGGGCCGGGTGCGTACCTGGACCGCGGCCGCTGAGCGGATCAAGGGATACGCCCCGCGCGAGGTCATTGGCCGCCACTTCTCGCTGTTCTATCCGCAGGAAGCGCTGGACCGGAACTGGCCCGAGCACGAGCTCGAGGTGGCCCGCCGCGAGGGCCGCTACGAGGAGGAGGGCTGGCGCAAGCGCAAGGACGGCACGCTGTTCTGGGCCAACGTCATCATCACCACCATCCGCGACGAACACGGCAACGTCCGCGGCTTCTCCAAGATCACCCGCGACCTGACCGAGCGCCGCCAGGCGGACGAGCTGCTGCGCCGCAGCGAGGAGCGCTTCCGCCTGCTGGTGGAGGGCGTGCGCGACTACGCGATCTTCATGCTCGACACCGAGGGCCGGGTGGTGAGCTGGAACCATGGCGCCGAGCAGATCAAGGGCTACCGCGCCGACGAGATCATCGGCAAGCACTTCTCCGTGTTCTATCCGCCGGAGGTGGTCGCCGAGGGCTGGCCGGAAAAGGAGCTCGGGATCGCGCTGTCGGAAGGGCGCCTGCAGGACGAGGGCTGGCGCGTGCGCAAGAACGGCAGCCGGTTCTGGGCGGCGGTGGCGCTGACCCCGCTGTACGACGAGCAGGGCCGGCACATGGGTTACGCCAAGGTCACCCGCGACCTGACCGACCAGCGCCGGGTGCAGGCGCTCGAGGACGAGGGCCGGCGGATGATGACCTTCCTGGCGATGCTCGGCCACGAGTTGCGCAACCCGCTGGCGCCGATCGCCAACGCGGTGTCGGTGATGCAGCTGGAGGAAATCCATTCGGAGAACATCCGCCGCTGCCGCGACATCATCGCCCGCCAGCTCGCGCAGATGACCCGGCTGGTGAACGACCTGCTCGACGTGGGCAGGATCACCGCCGGCAAGATCCGGCTCGACCTGCAGCCGGTGGACCTGGCGGCGATTGCCGGAGAAGCGGTGGAAATGGCGGAGCCGGAAGCGCTGCGTCGTTCGCACATGTTGCGCTTCGACAGGATTCCGGGCCAGGTGATGGTGCGCGGCGACCGCGCGCGCCTGCTGCAGGTGTTCAGCAGCCTGCTCAACAACGCGGTGAAGTTCACGCCCGAAGGCGGCGCGATCGACTTCACCCTGCGGGTGGAAGGCGACTGGGCCGAGGTCTCGGTGCGCGACAACGGGCCGGGCATTCCCGCTTCGCGCCTGCGCGACATCTTCAACCTGTTCGTGCAGGGCGAGGAGCGCTCGCCGCAGCTCGAGCAGGGGTTGGGACTCGGTCTGAGCCTGGTGCAGCAACTCGTGGTCCTGCACGGCGGCGAGGTCAGCGCGTTCAGCACCGGCGTGCCGGGCAAGGGCTCGGAGTTCCTGGTCCGGCTGCCGTTGGCGAACGAGGACTGACCCCCCGGCAAAAAAATGGCCCCGCCGAAGCGGGGCCCAAAGGTCCCTCGTCCCTGGAGGGGTTCGGGATCAGTAGCCAAGCACCTGCGCGATGAGACCGGTCGCGAGCTGGACCATCAGGTATTCATTGCGGTCCTGGTACGGGCGCACCCAGCCATAACCCGCCGGCGGCGGGGCCAGGCGATAGGCGCGGTAATCGCGGATCACGTAGCGCGGTTGCAGGTACACCACCGGCACGCGCTGTCCGCGGCGCCATTGCTGCTTGTACCAACCCAGGTGACGGCCATTGTCGTGGCGACGGTGGTCGCGGCGGTCATGGCGATAGTCGTGCTGCCACGCCGCGGCCGGGGGACCGTGGTGCTTGTGTCCGTGCTTGTGCTTACCTTGCGGCTGCGCCAGCGCCGTGGCCGGCGCGACCAGCAGCGCGGACACCAGCAGTGCGGGCAACATGCGTTTCATGGCGACCTCCTTCAATGCACCGGGTACGTCCCGATGCTAGGTCGCCGTGCATGAATGGCGCCGCGCGGAAACGCGCGAAACGGGCACTTCCCGTCGCGCTTTCCGCCTGCGTTCAGTGCGCGCCGGGGCTTGCGTTCACGTCCGGTACGGGATCCGGCGGCGGCAGCAGGTGGCGCACGCGCAGGAACCGGGCGAAGCGTGGAATGCCGTTGCGGCCGACGCCGTTGTACCGGTAGGTGACGACGCTGCCCACCGGCGGCGGGTGCGCGCGCTCGGTATCGGAGAAGCCGGTGCCGATGCGGAAGCGCAGGCCGTCCGCGCGCTCGACCAGCAATGCGCCCAGCAAGCCGGTGTACTTGCCCCGGCCGGGCAGGTGCGCGACGACGCGCGCCTCGGCATCCTCGTACGGCTTGTACTTCAGCAGGTCGTCGCTGCGCCCGGCGTGGTAGCGGGCGCCGCGGCGGTGCAGGACCAGGCCTTCGCCGCCGCCGGCCACCACCTGGTCGAACAACACTTCGAGCGCGGCTTCGTCCTCGACCTCGTGTTGCACGACCGGTTGCAGCCAGGCGATGCCGGCCGCGTCCAGCAGCGTGCGGATGTGGCGCGCGCGCTGTTCGAACGGCGCTGGGTTGTCGGGCAGGTCGAACACCATGAAGCGCAGCCGGTGCCAGGCCGCGTCGCCGGCATCGGCCGCGCGCACGGTGGCGCTGGCGTCTTCGAAGCGGCCGCGGCCCGCCCACAGTTCGCCGTCCATCGGCACCGTGGGCCAGCCGGCGGTGAACCACGCGGGCGCGGCGATGGTGTGGCCGCCGCGGGTGACCAGGCGATGTCCGTCCCATCGCCCGCGCACGCCGTCGTACTTCTCGCTGACCAGGTAGTCGGCGACCTCGAGCCCGCCGTGGTAGACGACCGGCAGCATGACCGCGGGCGGCGAATGCGTGGATGGCGCCTGCGCGGGCGATGCCGCCACGCAGGCGATCATGCACAGGAAGGCGAACAGGATGCGCGCGGCGTTCATTCGGTGTTTCCCGGGCAGCGGACAAGACACGAACGTCCGCCGATCCGCCGGTCGCGGGGATCGGCAAGCGCCGCGCCGCGTTGTCGGGAAAGCACGCGGCCGCGCGTTGTCGTCCCGCTAACGCCGCGCGTGCGACGGTGGCGCCAGGTTCGAACGACGGAGACGACCATGGCCAACCAGCGACCGATCCAGCCACGCAGCGATGGCGCGCGCAATGCCGCCGACTACGCCGGCGGCGAGGCCAGTGGCAAGAAACAGGGATTGCGCGAGCCTGGCCGCGATCGCGAAGTGGATGACGCGCTGGCGAACGTCAGCCTGAAGGACCGCGGCACCGTGATGGAGGACCACCTGCGCGACAGGCGCGGCAACGGCGTCGCGCAGGACTACGACGACTCGATCGAAAAGCGGAAGGAGTAGATCAGGACGCGTCCGCCGCGGGCGGTTCGTCGAGGTACGGCTCGACCGTGCCCTTGAGCTTGATCGTCATCGGGTTGCCGCGGCGGTCCAGCGACTTGCCGGCAATCACCCGGATCCAGCCTTCGCTGATGCAGTATTCCTGCACGTTGGTGCGCTCGGTGCCGTTGAAGCGGATGCCGACGCCGCGCTCGAGCAGCTCGGCATCGTGGTAGGGGCTGCGCGGGTCCAGGGACAGGCGGTCGGGGAATTCGGTGCTCATGGCGCAAGGATAAGCCAGCCGGCGCCCGCGCCAAAGCCTGCGCGGCGGCTTTGCACCGCGATCCCGGGCCGTTGACGCCGGCAGCGTTACCCTGCCGGCAGATGTCCAGCCACCGCGCCCCCGCCAGGACCGGCCGTGCCGGGGAGGACAACGACGCCCGGGTCGCATCGGTCGCGCCGGCCGATCCACTGAGCCCGGCCGAGCGCTACGCCGAGCTGTTCGAGGCGGTGCAGCTGGGGCGCGTGTTCGACGACAGCAAGACCTTCGTCGACTGCATCCCGCGCAAGCATCCGGACGAGATTCTCGCGGAGTACCGCGCGCGCCAGGACCAGCCCGGCTTCGACCTGGGTCGGTTCGTGCGCGAGCGCTTCGAGACCGTGCAACCGCCGCCAAGCGAGTACGTGTCCGATCCCGACCAGCCACTGGTCGCGCACATCGACGGGCTGTGGGACGTGCTCACCCGGCATCCGCGCCAGCACCGGCCGTTCTCCTCGCTGCTGCCGCTGCCCTGCGCCTACGTGGTCCCGGGCGGGCGCTTCGGCGAGCTGTACTACTGGGATTCCTACTTCACCATGCAGGGGCTTGCCGCCAGCGGACGCCACGACCTGCTGCGCGACATGGCCGACAACTTCGCCTGGCTGATCGACCACTACGGGCACGTGCCCAACGGCAACCGCAGCTACTACCTGAGCCGCTCGCAGCCGCCGGTGTTCGCGCTGATGGTCGAGCTGTTCGAGCGCCACGGCGTGCGCGAGGCCTTGCCCTACCTGCCGCGGCTTCGGCGCGAGCACGAATTCTGGATGCGCGATTGCGACGGCCTGCGCAACGGCGAGGCCAGCCGCCACTGCGTGCGCATGGACGACGGCGCGCTGCTCAACCGCTACTGGGACGAGCAGGACCGGCCGCGCGAGGAGGAGTACCTGGAGGACATCACCACCGCGCGCGCGCAGTCGGTGCGCCCGCGGGCGGAGGTGTACCGCGAGCTCCGCGCCGCGGCCGCGTCGGGCTGGGACTTCAGTTCGCGCTGGTGCGACGAGGGCGGCGACCTGTCCACGACCCGTACCACCAGCTTCGTGCCGGTGGACCTCAATGCGTTCCTGTACTTCCTGGAGGCGCAGATCTCGGACCTGTCGACGAAGTCCGGCGATGGCGACACCGCGGAGCATTACGGTGCGTTGGCGCGGGCCCGCTGCGAGGCGATGGCGCGCTGGCTGTGGGACGAGGACGCGGGTGCGTTCGTAGACTACGACCTGATGCGCGGCTGCCGGCGCACGGCGCCTTGCGCCGCGGCGGCGGCGCCGCTGTACGTGGGGCTGGCCAGCGAAAGCCAGGCGAAACGCACGGTCGCCTGGCTGCGCGGGGGCCTGCTGCAGCGCGGCGGCCTCGGCACGACCTGCGTCGTGAGCGGCGAACAATGGGACGAGCCCAACGGCTGGGCGCCGCTGCAATGGCTTGCGATCGCGGGTGCGCGCCGCTACGGCCTGGATGAATTCGCCGATGAAATCCGGCGGCGCTGGCTTGCGACCGTCGGCGACCTGTACCGGCGCGAAAGCAAGCTGGTGGAGAAATACGTGGTCGCCGACACCGGCGACGGCGCGGTCGGCGGCGGCGGTGGCGAATATCCGCTGCAGGACGGTTTCGGCTGGACCAATGGCGTCACCCGCAGGCTGTTGCACGATGCGCCGCAGGATCCCGCGCACCACGCCCGCGCCGCTTCCGGCTAGGGCCGACCCATGGCCGGCCGGCTTTGCGTTCTAATGCCGGGAACCCAGCAAAAAGGAGCGCCGCCATGGCCGTCCGACGCGAGTTGTTCGCCGGTGAAGTGCTGTTCCGGCAGGGCGATCCTTCCGATTGTGCGTGGCTGGTGGAGAGCGGCCAGGTCGAACTGGTCTCGGTGCAGGGCCGGCGCACCGCCAGCCACGGCGTGTTCGGCGCCGGCGAGCTGATTGGCGAACTGGGCCTGATCGACGGCACTCCGCGCGCGGCGACCGCCACGGCGCGCGCCGACGCGGCGCTGCTGGCGATCGAGCGCGACCAGTTCCTGGAGCGCCTGCAATCCGGCGATCCGATCCTGCGCACGCTGGTGGACAGCCTGCTGCAGCGGATCCGCGCGCTGGTCGCCAGCCTGCCCACGGACGCACTGCTGCCGGCGGAAGACGTGGCCTGCGACGACCCGATCGAGCGCGCCGGCATCGACAAGATCCGGCTCGAAGCGCAGCTGCGCGAGGCGCTGGACAGTGGCGGGTTGGAAGTGCGCTACCAGCCGATCTACGACATCGCCGCGGGCCGCGTCGCCGGCTACGAGGCGCTGGTGCGCTGGGAACTGCCGGGGCGTGGGGCGGTGTCGCCGGCCGAATTCATCACCCTGGCCGAGGAGACTTCGCTGATCGTGCCGGTCGGCGAATACGTACTGGACCGCGTCATCGGCGTGCTGACCGAGTTGCGCGGCCAGGGCGTGGATCCGTTGCCCAGCGTCGCGGTGAACCTGTCCGCGCGGCAGCTGGTGGAGCCGGGCATGGCCCGCCAGGTGGTGGCGCGTGCCGAGGCCGCGCAGTTGCCACCCGGGGCGCTCAAGCTCGAGGTCACCGAGAGCCGGATGCTCGATTACGCGCCGGTCGCGGCGGTGATGACCCATTGCCGCGAACATGGCGTCCCGTTCGCGCTGGACGACTTCGGCACCGGTTATTCCAACCTGACCCACCTGCACGCGCTCGACTTCGAATACATCAAGGTGGACCAGGCTTTCGCCCGGCACATGTTCGACAGCTCGCGGGCGATGCGCATGGTCGAGGCGATCGTGGCGATGTCGCACGGGCTGGGGGCGAAGGTGATCTGCGAGGGCGTGGAGACCCGCGAGCAGCTTGCGCGGTTGCGCGAGATCGGGGTGGAGTATGCGCAGGGCTATCTGATCGGGAAGGCGGCGCCGACGGAGGCGGTGTTGTCCGGGGAGGCGGCGCGTAGGGGGGAGGCGGGTGCTCGGGAGGTGGTGCCTGCTTGAGAATCGGATGGGTGGAAAAGCGCCCCTCATCCGCCCCTTCGGGGCACCTTCTCCCCGCTTGCGGGGAGAAGGGAG
>NZ_JBIQNC010000014.1:25036-41838 GCF_044462705.1 Xenophilus sp. | reverse complement strand
AACGTGCGCAAGATGGCGCCCGGCATGGGCAAGGACCAGGTGCGCGAGCTGCTGGGCTGGCCGCATTTCAGCGAAGGGCTGTGGGGTGTGCGCGAATGGAACTACCTGTTCCACCTGCGCACGGGCAAGACGCCCAGCGACTACGTGACCTGCCAGTACATGGTGCGCTACGACGACGCGGAACTGGCCACCGGCGCGTGGTGGAAGACCGACGAGTGCGCCGCCCTGGCCAACCCGCCGGCGGTGGCGCCCATCCCGGCGGTGCCGACGCTGATGCCGCCGCAGAAGGTGAGCCTGTCCGCCGACGGCCTGTTCCGCTTCGACGGCGCAGGTGCCGACGATCTGCTGCCGGATGGCCGTGAGCGGATCGTGCAACTGGCGGCGGACATCCGCGCCAACTTCAAGGTACTGCACTACATCACCGTCACCGGCCACACGGACCGGCTGGGCACGGACACCTACAACCAGGCGCTGTCGCAGGCACGCGCGAACACGGTGCGCGACCTGCTGGTGCAGGCCGGCATCGACCGCGCCAAGGTGCGCGCCGTCGGCATGGGCAAGCGCCAGCCGGTGGTGAGCGACTGCGCCGGCACGGTCGCCACGCCGGCGCTGGTGAAGTGCCTGCAGCCCAACCGCCGGGTCGAAGTCGAGGTGCAGGGCGGCAACTGAGCCGCCGCCGGACTCGGCGCGCGGATTCGACGGCTGATGCCGCGCCGCTCCTCCGCGCCGGAATCGAACGGCTGCGGACGCCGCGGCCGATGTCGCTGACATCGGGACGGACGAAATAGAAGAAAGATCAGGATGCTCAGGGAGAAGACATGCTCAGGGTGGCGTTGCTGACGGCACATCCGGCACTGTGGTCCGGCGTGTCGGCCATCGTCCATGAACGGCGGGGCTGGATCATCGATCTGCGCCTGCTCCGGCGCGCCTCGCCGAAGACCTGGTCCAAGGTGAAGTGCGATGCGGTGGTGCTCGATGCCCGCATGGGCGAGGGCGAGGCGGTGTGGCATCCGCTGCGCGCGCGCTGGAATGTTCCGACCATCGCGCTGATCGAGCATGGGCAGGCGTCGCTGCTGCCCACCTTCCTCGGCCAATCGCCGCGCCACGAGCTGGCGATGCTGTCGGGCGGCCTGCCCGCGGTGCTGCAGAACGTGCGCAGCTTCCTCGCGCGCCAGGAGGTCTCGGCGAAGTGGGTTCCGCGGTGGGGCAGCTACCGCTTCGACCCGGAAGCGAACAGCGTGGACGTCGCCGAGCTGGGCACGCTGCGGCTGTCGCCGCACAAGTTCCGCTTCGTACTGAGCCTGTTCCTGCACCGCGACGTGGAGATCGCCTGGGCCGACCTGCATCGGCTGGCGTGGCACACCGAGGGCGGGATGCGCGCCGCCGCGGTCGCCGCGCACGCGGCCTGGGCGCTGGAGGTGCTCGAGCTCGACGGCCGGCACGGCTACGTGCTGCAGGCCACGGGTACCCACTACCAGCTCCGCGCGGTGGCCGCGGCGGCGCGGCCTGCGCCCGAACCGCCCGGCGAACGCGACACCGGCCGGCGCGACTTCGCCGACAGCACGCCCGGCGGACTCTAGGCGGCGGCGCCGCGCGGCGCCGGCAAGGCCCCTCGGCCTCGGGCCTTTCGGCAGACCGGGGCCGCCCGAAGCTCGGCTCGGATCGTCAACCTGCCGCGGCTTCCAGGTCCGGCATGGCGATGCGTGCCTTCGTCAGGGCCATGCCCAGGTTCGCCGTGCGGCGGCAGACGAAAACGGCCACGTATTCAGGGTTCCGCTTGCCGCGCAGGAAGACGTGGATCAGGTTGTCGCTGTTGACCACGATCTCTTGAAAGTAGTGGTGCCCGTCGTCGCTCAGGCCGCGTGCACGCTTGAACATCTTCTCGATCATCGACACGTTCGGCCCGTTGAAGATGTCCGCCGTCGCCGCGGCCACCAGGTCGATCACCTCGCGCGGATGGGAGTCCACCGTCTTGATCGCCAGCAGCATGCCGGAGGACACGTCGACGTAACCGGCGGCAACGCATTCGGGGATGGTGGTGGCCGCTTTGTTCAGTGCGGTATCGAGGCTCATGGGGGGTCCTTTCCTGGTTCTTGGGTTGCAATATCCGATCGGGGGTGCGCCGGGCCTCAGGCGATGCGGCGGAGGATTTCGTGTTCGTAGCGGTGGAGGAACGCCTCCTGCTCCTCGCTCTGGACGAACCTGGGTTCGATGCGGCGGACCCGCTTGAGGGCTTCCTCGGCCGTGAGGCCTTCGCGAATCAGCCAGCAGGCCAGCACCGTGCCGGTGCGGCCGATGCCGGCCAGGCAATGGGCGGCCAGCACCTCTCCGCGCGCCATCAGGCGTTCCATGTGCACCAGCAGCATGGCGATCTGCGCCACCGTCGGAGGTTCGCGGTCTCGAATAGGGAGATGCAGGTTGGTGAGCCCGTTGCGGCGCAACGCATCCTGGGGCAGATCGTCCTCGGTCAACGTGATCAGGCATGTGATGCCGACCCGGCTCAGGGCCTGGAGGTCGTAGTCGATGTCGTTGACCACCCCGGGCTTGGGCGTGCCCGCCAACCTACCCGGCACGACCCAAGTGAATCCTCGCGGTCCGAGGGATTCCGGCGCTGCCTTGAGCGCCAGTTGCGCGATCGTCGGCAGCGGCGGCGGCGGTTCAACGTCCTCGGCCAGGCTCTCGGCGTCGGCATCCGGCGCGGGCAGCGCGCAACTGCCGGTGGCGAGCATCTGGCGGCCGGCCATGGACACCGGTTCGGTGAAGAAGCGTTCCACCGTCGCCGCCTCCTGGATGCGCCCGCCCGCCAGCAGCAGCATCTCCTCGGCTACCCGCTGCACATGCCGCAGGTTGTGCAGCACGACCAGGACGCAGCGCTGGGTGGCAATGCGCCGCAGCAGGTCGAGCAGCACGAACGCGTCGTAGTCCGCCAGGCCGAACGTCGGCTCGTCCACCATCAGCAGTGCGTCGTCGCATGCGGCGTCGCGCAGGATGGCGAGCGCGCGCTGGAGCATCGGCGGCAGGTCGATGCACTGCGCGCGCAGATACGGGCGCAATTCCGGAAATTCCATCGCGTCGAGCAGCGCCAGCGCCCACCCTTCCAGGTCCGAGGGCGGCTGCGGGCCGCGGCTGCGCGCGCCGTCGGCCAGTGCATCCAGTGCGCGCGCCTGCATCAGCCGCGCGTGCTGCTGGACGAGCGCAGGACGATTGCCGTCGCCGACCACCTCGCCACGGTAGGCCGCGTGGCCCCAACGCCGGAAGCGGGGGTTGCCGTCGTTCAGGCCGGCCAGCGAGCGCAGCAGCGTGGACTTGCCCGTGCCCGTCGGGCCGATCAGCGCCGTCACGCCGCGCATGGGCAGCCACAGGTTCACTTCGGCCAGGATCACCCGCTCGCCGAAGGCCACGCCGAAGCCCTCCACCTCCAAGACCTGGGCCGCGGGTCCGAAGGGCTTGGCGATCGAACTGTCGGCCGAAAGGGAAGGAGAAGAAGCGTCCGGCCACATCCGGCTCGCGCCGCCTCCCTGCTCGCCGACAGCGGTGCGCTTGGCCCCCGAGTCGGAAAATACCGGTGACATTCGATACATTGAGAAACAAATGTCAGCAAAACGGACTGCTCCGTCAAGTAAGCCGGAAGTCAACAGGCGGCATTGATCTGGCCATTCGGTGCCGGCGCCCGAAAGAGCCTCACGGCACTGGAGCGAAGGCGTCGGGTCGACGCGGCCACGCGCGTCGCCCTCCGCTGTTACGATTTTGCTCAGCGCGCGCCGCACGGGTGCGCTGGAGACAAGATGCATTCCCCCCTTCCCCCCGCGGCAGCGCTGGCGCTGTACCGCACCATGGTGCGCATCCGCGCCTTCGAGAACGCGGCCGAGGTGGCCAGCCAGGGTGGCGTCAGCGCCTACGGGCAGCAGGCCGCCGGCGCCGCCAAGGTGCGCGGCCCGCTGCACCTGTCGACCGGGCAGGAAGCCGTGCCCGCCGGCGTGTGCGCGCACCTGGCGGCGGCCGACTACCTCACCTCCACCCACCGCGGCCACGGCCACACGCTGGCCAAGGGCGCCGACATGGGCCGCATGATGGCCGAGCTGTTCGGCAAGGCGACCGGCTTCAACGGCGGCAAGGGCGGCTCGATGCACATCGCCGACTTCTCGGTGGGCATGCTGGGCGCCAACGGCGTGGTGGCGGCGGGGCTGCCGATCGCGGTGGGCGCCGCGCATGCGCAGAAACTCCAGCAGCGCGAAGCGATCACGGCCTGCTTCTTCGGCGACGGCGCGATCAACCGCGGGCCTTTCCTCGAATCGCTGAACTGGGCGAAGGTGTACGGGCTGCCGGTGCTGTTCGTGTGCGAGGACAACCGCTGGAGCGCCACCACCGCCAGCGGCCCGATGACGGCCGGCGAAGGCGCCTCGGCGCGCGCGGTGGCGCTGGGCATCCCGGCCACGCCGGTGGACGGCAACGACGTGTTCGCGGTGCACGAGGCCGCGGCGCGGCTGGTGGCCGAGGTGCGCGACGGCCAGGGGCCGCGCCTGCTGCACGCGGTGACGTACCGCGTGAAGGGCCACGTCTCGGTGGACCCGGCCGCGTACCGCGACCCGGCCGAGCTGGCCGCCGCGCTGGAGACGGACCCGATCGCCCGCGCCCGCGAGCGCCTGCTGGCCGGCGGCATCGACGCCGCGGCGCTGGACGCCGTCGAGAACGAGGCGCAGGACGAGGTGCAGGCCGCGCTGGCCTCGGCCGACGCCGCGCCCTGGCCCGCCCCCGAGGCCGCCTACACCGACGTGCAGACCACGGGAGCCGGCCAATGGCGATGAACGACGCGCAAGAACGCAGCTACGCCGAGGCCGCCGCGCTCGCGCTGGCGCACGAGATGCAGGCCGACGAGCGGGTCGTGGTGCTGGGCGAGGACGTGGGCCGCGGCGGCATCTTCGGCCAGTACAAGGGGTTGCAGGAGCGCTTCGGCAGCAGCCGGGTGATCGACACGCCGATCAGCGAGGCCGCCATCATGGGCGCCGGCGTGGGCATGGCGCTGGCCGGCCTGAAGCCGGTGGTCGAGATGCGCGTGGTGGATTTCGCGCTGTGCGGCATGGACGAGCTGGTGAACCAGGCCGCCAAGAACCGCTACATGTTCGGCGGCCAGGGCCGCGTGCCGCTGGTGGCGCGCATGCCGGGCGGCATCTGGGACGCCTCGGCCGCGCAGCATTCGCAGAGCCTGGAGGCGTGGTTCGCGCATCTGCCGGGCGTGGCGGTGGTGTGCCCGGCGACGCCGCAGGACAACTTCTCGCTGCTGCGCGCCGCGCTGGCATGCGGCGATCCGGTGGTCTACATCGAGCACAAGACGCTGTGGGGCATGCGCGGCGCGGTCGATGAATCGCTGGCCGTGCCGCTGGGCCGCGCCGCGCGCGTGCGCCGCGGCGATGCGCTCACGCTGGTGAGCTGGAGCCGGCAGTTGCGCGTGTGCCAGGAGGCCTGCGAGCAGCTCGCGGCCGAGGGCATCGGCGTCGACCTGATCGACCTGCGCACGCTCTGGCCCTGGGACCGCGAGACGGTGCTCGAATCGTGCGCCCGCACCGGCCGGCTGCTGGTGGTGCACGAGGCGATCCAGGCGGCGGGCTTCGGCGCCGAGATCGCCGCGACGGCGGCCGAGGCCACCGGCTGCCGCGTGGCACGCCTGGGCGCGCCGCGCATCCCGGTGGGCTACGCGCCGGTGCTGGAGGCCGAATCGCGCATTGACGCGGCGGCGGTGGCGGCGGCCGCGCGGCGGCTGGTGGGCTGAGCGCCCGCTTCTTCTTCCGCGTCCGCCCCGCCGAAATCCATCAGCGCCTGCCGGCGCGCGCGCTCGCGCCGCAGCCAGGCGGTGGGCGGCAGCCCGGCCCAGCGGCGGAAGGCGCGCGAGAACACTTTCTCCGACTCGTAGCCCGCCGCCTCGGCGATGCGCGCCAGCGGCTGACGGCCGGCCTCGATCTGCTCGGCCGCCAGCGCCATGCGGTGCGCCGTCAGGTAGCCGATGGGCGTGGCGCCGACCACCGCGCGGAAGCGCTCGGCGAAGCGCGAGCGCGACATGGCGGCCTCGCGCGCCAGGGTCTCCAGGCGCCAGTCGCGCTGCGGCGCGCGGTGCAGCGCGGCCAGCGCGCGGCCGATGGCCGGGTCGCCCAGGCCGCGCAGCCAGCCCTCGCCGTGCGCCGGGGTGCGGGCCAGGTGCTCGCGCAGCAGGTTGACCGCCAGCAGCTCGCCCATGCGTGCCGCCGAGACGCGCCAGCCGGGCCGGCGCGCGAGGCTGTCCTCGGTCAGCGCCTCCATCGCCGCAGCCAGGCGCGGCAGCCAGGGCACCTCGGCCGCGCGCAGGTGGATCAGCGGCGGCAGCTGTTGCAGCACGGCGTGGCGGCTCCAGGCCGAGAACCACAGCAGCACGGAGTCCACCTGCGTCGCCTCGCCCGCGCCGCCGTGGCGGAAGACCAGCGGGTTCTCGTCGCGCGGGCCCTCCGCATGGCGCGCGATCAGCTCGGCGAAGGGCGTGGCCGGCAGGCCAGGCGCCGACGCGAGCTGATGGGCGCTGCCCAGCGGCAGCATGAGCAGGTCGCCGGCCTGCACCTGCACCGGGGCGGCGCCGTCCAGCAGCAGCCACCACGGTGCGCCGCGCGCGAGGCGCAGCATCACGCCGGGCAGCCCGTCGGAGCGCAGCGCCCAGGGCGCGTGCAGCGAGAAGCGCGCCGTCACCGCGCGCTCGACGCGGCAGGCGGCCAGCACCTCGCTCAGCGCGTCCATGCAGCCCAGGGCGGGACGAATCGTGCCTTCTTGCGGACGCACGGCGGTTGAGGCGGCACGGCCGCCTGCGAAGAATCAAGGCATCGCTTCGGCGCACGCGGGATGGACGGCATGCCGTCGATCTTGGCACAGCGCGGCGCCGCCCCGTTCCCCCTTTTTTCACAGCACTGGAGACTTCCCCATGACGAACCCCCTGAAGATCGGCATCGCCGGCGGCGGCATCGGCGGCCTGGCCGCCGCCTGCGCGCTGCAGCGCCAGGGCCACGACGTGACCGTGTTCGAGCAGAGCCGCGAATACCTGCGCGTCGGCGCCGACATCAACCTCACGCCCAACGCCGTGCGTGCGCTGGACGGCCTGGGCGCCGGCATCGCCGCGGCGGCGCGCGCCTCGGCGGCGCGGCCCACGCACCGCATCAGCCGCACCTGGGACACCGGCGAGGAGACCTCGCGCCTGCCGATGAGCGACGCGGCCGAGCGCCAGTACGGCGCGCCGCAGCTCACCATCCACCGCGCCGACCTGCTGGCCGCGCTGGCCGAGGCCTTCCCGCGCGAGCGCGTGCGCTTCGCCAGCCGCTGCGAACGCATCGAGGAGACGGAGGACGGCGTGGCTGTGCGCTTCGCCGATGGCGGCGAGGCGCGCGGGCTGGACGTGCTGGTGGGCGCCGACGGCATCCATTCCGCCGTGCGCGCGGCGATGTTCGGCGCCGACGCGCCGCGCTTCACCGGCGTGGTGGCCTTCCGCGCCGTGGTGCCGACCGAGCGGGTGAAGGACGTGCCGGACATCGGCGCCTTCACCAAGTGGTGGGGCCCCGCGCCGGAAAGCCAGATCGTCACCTTCCCGCTCAACCAGGGGCGCGACACCTTCGTCTTCGCCACCACGGCGCAGGACGCCTGGCACGAGGAGTCGTGGACCACCGAGGGCAGCGTGGAGGAGCTGCGCGGCTTCTACGCGGACTTCCATCCGCATGCGCGCGCCCTGCTCGACGCCTGCGACAGCGTGCTCAAGACCGCGCTGTACGAGCGCGACCCGCTGCCGCGCTGGAGCCAGGGCCGCCTGACGCTGCTGGGCGACGCCTGCCACCCGATGATGCCCTTCATGGCGCAGGGCGCCGGCATGGCGATCGAGGACGCGGTGGTGCTGGCCCGCGCGCTGGAGGGCGTCGCAGCGGACGCCGTGCCCCACGCGCTGCGCCGCTACGAGCAGGCCCGCCTGGAGCGCACGGCGCGCATCCAGGTCGGCTCGCGCGGCAACAACTGGCTGCGCGCGGGCGGCAATGCGGACTGGGTCTACGGCTACGACGCCTGGCAGGTGCCGCTGGCCGAGCCGGCCGCGGCCTGAAGGACGGGTTTCCACCCTCGGACGCGCAGGCGCCGGCCGCTACAAACGGGCGCATGCCGCTGCGCCTGCGCGTCGTCGACTCGATCACCGAACTGCATGCGGGCGACGCCGGCTGCGTGGCGGTGAGCGGCTCGCACGGCGGGATCAGCTCGGCACGCTATGCGCTGGCGGCGCGGCCGCTGCTGTCGGTGTTCAACGACGCCGGCGTCGGCCGCGACGCAGCCGGCATCGCGGCGCTGGGCTTCCTGCAGGCGCACGCGCTGGCGGCCTGCACGGTGGCGCACGGCAGCGCGCGCATCGGCGAGGCCCGCAGCACGCTGGACGACGGCGTGCTCAGCCACGTCAACGCCGGCGCCGCGGCGCTGGGCCTGGCGCCCGGCCAGACGCTGCGCCAGGCGCTGGCGGCCCTTCCAACCCCCTTCGAGGAGATCCCTGCATGATGCGTCGTCATTGCCAACCGAACCGCCGCGCCGCGCTGGCCCTGGCGGCCACCGCTGCTCTCGCCCTGGCCGCACCGGGCGCCTGGGCCGACACCTGGCCCAGCAAACCGGTGAAGATCGTCGTGCCCTTCGCGCCCGGCGGCACCACCGACATCCTGGCGCGCGCCGTGGCGCCGGAGCTGAGCAAGGCCTTCGGCCAGCAGTTCATCGTCGACAACCGGGCCGGCGCCGGCGGCAACATCGGCGCCGAGATCGTCGCCAAGTCGCCGAACGACGGCTACACCTTCCTGATGGGCACGGTGGGCACGCACGGCATCAACCGCGCGCTCTACAAGAACCTGCCCTACGACCCGATCAAGGACTTCGTGCCCGTCACCCTGGTGGCCGCCGTGCCCAACGTGCTGGAGATGAACGCCGAGAAGGCCAGGCAGTACGGCATCCGCAACGTGCCGGACCTGATCAAGTACCTGAAGGCCAACCCCAACAAGCTGAACATGGCCTCCAGCGGCAGCGGCACCTCGATCCATCTGGCCGGCGAGCTGTTCAAGAGCATGACGGGCACGCAGATGACGCACGTGCCCTACAAGGGCTCCGGCCCGGCGCTGCTGGACATGGTGGCGGGCAACGCCGACGTGATGTTCGACAACCTGCCCTCGTCGATGCAGCAGATCAAGGGCGGCAAGCTCACCGCGCTGGCGGTCACCAGCAGCCAGCGCTCGTCGGCGCTGCCCGACGTGCCGACGGTGGAAGAAGCCGGCGGCCCCGCGCTCAAGGGCTACGAGGCCAGTTCCTGGTTCGGCCTGCTGGCGCCGGCCGGCACCTCGCCCGACGTCGTCAACCGCGTGCAGCAGGCGGTGGCCAAGGCGCTGGGCACGCCCGAGGTGAAGGAGAAGATGCAGGCCCAGGGCGCGATCCCCAGCGGCAACACGCCGGCGCAGTTCACCAAGCACATCGCCGACGAGCACGTGAAGTGGGCCAAGGTGGTGAAGGACTCGGGCGCGACGGTGGACTGAGCAGGCCGGCGCCGCAAAGACAAAGGCCGCGTCCGATGGGCGCGGCCTTTGTTTTTTCTGGACCGGGGAAGCGGGTTACGCGCCCCAGACGATGTCCTTTTTCTCCGCGAGCGATTCCTTCAGCATGTTCAGCAGCGGCGTGGCGCGCTGGTGCAGGCCGACGTGCTGCGCTTCGGACTCGGCGTCGTGGTCTTCCACGGCGTTGGGGTCGCGGTTGTGCTTGCCGTCGCGCGCCTCGCGCGCCACCGCGGCCTCCAGCGAGGCGATGGCGCCCGGCATCTGGTCCACGACGATGACGCCGGCCGGCGCCGCCGCCTTGCCGATGATGTCCAGCAACTGGCGCGCGTTGGCCTCCAGCATCACGACGTCGGCACTGGCCTGGGACTTGAAGCGGTAGAGCATGGCGGAATCCCCTTTCTTCACTCGTACATGTAGTTGCGTGTGAAAGGGTATACCGATTGCGCGCCGCGCAACACGTGGGATGCCACCTGCCCGTCGCGTCGGGCAGACAGCATCTGGTGCAACGCGATCCAGCCCTGCTCGAAGCTCATGGCGCAGCCGGCCAGGTAGAGGCGGTAGGCGCGCAGGATGCGCCCGCCGCGCTCCGGGCCGGCCGTGCGCTCCAGCACGGCGCGCGCCTCGTCCAGCCGCGCCTCCAGCGCATCGGACCAGGCCCACAGCGTGCGGGCGTAGTGGGGGCGCAGGTTCTCCGTGTCCACCATCTCCAGCCCGGCCTCGGCCGTCTCGCTCAGGATGTGCGTGACGTGCAGCAGCTCCCCGCCCGGGAAGATGTACTTCTCGATGAACTCGCCCATGCCGGCGCCGAGCTGCTTGTAGTCCAGCTGGCCGGCCGTGATGCCGTGCTGCAGCGTGAGGCCGCCGGGCGCGAGCAGGTCGTGCACGTCGCGCAGGTACAGGCCCATGTTGGCGCGACCGACGTGCTCCAGCATGCCGATGGAGGCGATCTTGTCGAAAGGCCGATCGGTCTTGAGCTCGCGATAGTCCATCAGCCGCACGCGCACGCGCTCGCCCAGCCCGCGCTCGGCGATCAGCCGCTCCACGTGGGCGTGCTGGTTCTTCGACAGGGTGATGCCGGTGGCGTCCACGCCGTAGTGCTCGGCCGCCCACAGCAGCAGCGCGCCCCAGCCGCAGCCGATGTCGAGGAAGCGCTCGCCCGGCTGCAGCATCAGCTTGCGGCAGATGTGGTCGAGCTTGGCTTCCTGGGCGCCGGCGATGTCCAGATCCGGCGTGCGGTAGTAGGCGCAGGAGTACACGCGCCGCGGGTCCAGCCAGAGCGCGTAGAAGTCGTCCGAGACGTCGTAGTGGAACTGGATCTGCTCGGCGTCTTTGCCCTGCGTGTGCGAGCCGCGCGACTTGGCGTTGCGCAGCAGGCGGGTCCACCAGCCGCTGTTGCTCTCGGCGGGGCTGGACGGCATCAGCGCCGCCGCGGTGGCCATCAGGTCGCGCATGCTGCCCTCGATGCCCACCCGGCCCTCGACGTAGTCCTCTCCCACGCTGCCGACCTGGCTGGCCGCCAGCTTGGCCAGGGCGCCCCAGGTCGAGAAGCTCAGGACGAGCCTCGCGTCGCCGGCGCCGATGCGCTGGCCGTCAGGCAGTTGGAGGGAAACGGGAACGGGAAGGGGCGCCAGAATGGCTTCGATCTTGCTGACCAGGCTCTGCATGTCGACGGATTGTGCAAAACACGGAAGACAGGAAGCGCCGATGGTGGCACAACACGCCGCAGTTTGCAGACACCGCCGTTTGCCTGGGGCGGACGCGGCCGGCCAAAGAAAAAGGCCCTCGAACGAGGGCCTTTTGAAAGTGGTTGCGCGGGCAAGATTTGAACTTGCGACCTTTGGGTTATGAGCCCAACGAGCTACCAGGCTGCTCCACCGCGCGGCAAGAAAGAAATTATAGCTTATTCGGCTGCGCCTTGCTCGCCTTCGGCCGCTTCCGTCGGCTCGGGGCGGTCCACCAGCTCGACCAGGGCCATGGGGGCGTTGTCGCCCACGCGGAAGCCCATCTTCAGGATGCGCGTGTAGCCGCCCGGACGGGCCTGGTAGCGCGGGCCGAGCTCGTTGAACAGCTTGACGACGCTGTCGCGGTCGCGCAGGCGGTCGAAGGCCAGGCGCTTGTTGGCGACCGTCGGCTTCTTGGCCAGGGTGATCAGCGGCTCGACGACGCGGCGCAGTTCCTTGGCCTTCGGCACGGTGGTCTTGATGGCCTCGTGCTCGATGAGCGAGTTGGTCATGTTGCGCAGCATCGCGAGGCGGTGCGAGCTGGTGCGGTTGAGTTTGCGCAGGCCGAGTCCGTGACGCATGGTGATATTCCTTTCGTTATTTAAGAGCAGGCCGTATCAGGTACCCGCAATACACACAGGAGGGCAAGGTTTGCCGCGAGCGGCGAACCTGGTTTACCTCTTGTCCAGGCCGGCCGGCGGCCAGCTTTCGAGCTTCATGCCCAGCGTGAGGCCACGCGAGGCCAGCACTTCCTTGATCTCGTTGAGCGACTTGCGGCCCAGGTTCGGGGTCTTGAGCAGTTCGTTCTCGGTGCGCTGGATCAGGTCGCCGATGTAGTAGATGTTCTCGGCCTTCAGGCAGTTGGCCGAGCGCACCGTCAGCTCCAGTTCGTCCACGGGGCGCAGCAGGATCGGGTCGAACTGCTGGGCGCTGCGCTGCTGGGGCTGCTCGAACATGCCGTCGATGGCGCCGCCTTCCAGCTGCGCGAACACGGCCAGCTGCTCGACCAGGATCTTGGCCGAGGCGCGCACGGCGTCTTCGGCGCTGATCGCACCGTTGGTCTCGATCTCCACCAGCAGCTTGTCCAGGTCGGTTCGCTGCTCGACGCGGGCGCTCTCGACGGTGTAGCTCACGCGCTTGACCGGCGAGAACGAGGCGTCCAGCACGATCCGGCCGATCGACTTGGTCGGCTCGTCGGCGTAGCGGCGCATCGTGCCGGGCACGTAGCCGCGGCCCTTCTCGACCTTGATCTGCATGTCCAGCTTGCCGCCTTGCGACAGGTTGGCGATCACGTGGTCGGGGTTGATGATCTCGACGTCGTGCGGCGTCTGGATGTCGGAGGCCTTGACCGGGCCTTCGCCGTCCTTGCGCAGCGACAGGGTCACCTCGTCGCGGTTGTGCAGCTTGAACACCACGCCCTTGAGGTTGAGCAGGATGTTGACGACGTCTTCCTGGACGCCGTCGATCGACGAGTACTCGTGCAGCACGCCGGCGATCGTCACTTCAGTGGCTGCGTAACCCACCATCGAAGAGAGCAGCACGCGGCGCAGCGCGTTGCCGAGCGTGTGGCCGTAGCCGCGCTCGAAGGGCTCGAGCGTGACCTTCGCCTTGTTGGCGGCCAGTTGCTCGACCTGGATGGTCTTGGGTTTCAGCAGGGTCGTTTGCATGCGGACTTCCTCTCAATACCCCCGGCTCGTTACACCGGTAAGGCTGGTGAAGTGCCCTTACCGGATGCCTCCGATAAGGGAACAAAAACATTCAAGGACGAGGCTGCGCAGCAGCCTCGTTATCGTCTTACCTCGAATACAGTTCCACGATCAGCGATTCGTTGATGTCGGCGCCGAATTCGTCGCGGTCCGGCACCTTCTTGAACGTGCCTTCCGCCTTGTCGGCGTTGACTTCCACCCAGCCGGGCATGCCGACCTGCTGCGCCAGTTGCAGCGCCTCGATCACGCGGGCCTGCTTCTTCGACTGCTCGCGCACGGCAACCACATCGCCCGGCTTCACCAGGTACGAGGGAATGTTCACCGGCTGGCCGTTGACCGTGATGGCCTTGTGCGACACGAGCTGGCGCGCCTCGGCGCGGGTCGAGCCGAAGCCCATGCGGTAGACGACGTTGTCCAGGCGCGATTCCAGCAGGAACAGCAGGTTGGCGCCGGTGTTGCCGCGGCGGCGGTCGGCTTCCTCGAAGTAGCGGCGAAACTGCTTTTCCAGCACGCCGTACATGCGCTTGACCTTCTGCTTCTCGCGCAGCTGCAGGCCGAAGTCGGAGGTGCGCTGACCCGAGGTGCGGCCGTGCTGGCCGGGCTTGGAGTCGAACTTGGCCTTGTCCGCGATCGAGCGGCGGGCGCTCTTGAGGAACAGGTCGGTGCCTTCACGGCGGGAGAGCTTGGCCTTGGGGCCGAGGTAGCGTGCCACGGTATTTTCCTTTGAGTCTTCTGCCGCAGTCGCCTGCGGGAGCCATCAGTCGCGTCGGTCGATGGCGGTGGGCTTGGGGTGGTGAAAAAGCAAAACGCGCAGACCGCCTCGCGGCGGGCTGCGCCTGGCGCCAGCGCTCAGATGCGGCGGCGCTTCTGGGGGCGGCAGCCGTTGTGCGGCACCGGCGTCACGTCGGAGATCGAGGTGATGCGGATGCCCAGCGCGGCCAGCGCGCGCACCGACGATTCGCGACCCGGGCCGGGGCCCTTGATCTCGACGTCCAGGTTCTTGATGCCCTGCTCGACCGCGGCGCGGCCGGCCACTTCGGAGGCCACCTGGGCCGCGAAGGGGGTCGACTTGCGCGAGCCCTTGAAGCCCTGGCCGCCCGACGAGGCCCAGGACAGCGCGTTGCCTTGGCGGTCGGTGATCGTGATGATGGTGTTGTTGAACGACGCGTGCACGTGCGCGATGCCGTCCGCAACGTTCTTGCGGACCTTCTTGCGCACGCGCTGGGCGGCGTTGTTGGCGGGAGACTTTGCCATGCTCTATTCCTTACTTCTTCAGGGCCTGGGCAGCCTTGCGCGGACCCTTGCGGGTGCGGGCATTGGTGCGCGTGCGCTGGCCGCGCATGGGCAGGCCGCGGCGATGGCGGAAGCCCCGGTAGCAGCCGATGTCCATCAGCCGCTTGATGTTCATCGTCGTCTCGCGGCGCAGGTCGCCCTCGATCGTGAACTGGGCGATCTGGTCGCGGATCTTCTCGAGGTCCGCGTCGGTCAGGTCCTTGACCTTCTTCGCGTAGTCGATGCCGCAGGCTTCGCAGATCTTGCGAGCGCGCGTGCGACCGATGCCAAAGATCGCCGTCAGGCCGATTTCGGCGTGCTTGTGCGGCGGGATGTTGATGCCAGCGATACGTGCCATGTGCGTCCTCTAGAACTCTCGAATCAACCCTGGCGCTGCTTGTGGCGCGGGTCGGTGCAGATCACGCGCACGACGCCCTTGCGGCGGATGATCTTGCAATTGCGGCAGATGGTCTTGACCGAAGCCGAAACTCTCATTTCATTTCTCCTGAAACTCTCTCGTGGGCGCGATTCACTTCGCCCGAAACACAATGCGCGCCCGGCTCAAGTCGTAGGGCGTCAGTTCCACCGTCACCTTGTCTCCGGGAAGGATGCGGATGTAGTGCATACGCATCTTTCCCGAAATGTGGCCGAGGACGATGTGACCGTTTTCCAGCTTGACCCGGAAAGTTGCATTGGGAAGGTTCTCGAGGACCTCCCCCTGCATCTGGATCGCATCGTCCTTGGACATGTCGTCACCGTCATCAGCCGCCCAGCGAGGTCTTGAAGTTCGCTTTCTTGAGCAGCGATTCGTACTGCTGCGACATCAGGTAGTTCTGCACCTGGGCCATGAAGTCCATGGTGACGACCACGATGATCAGCAGCGAGGTGCCGCCGAAATAGAACGGCACGTTGTATCTGAGGATCAGGAACTCCGGCAGCAGGCACACGAAGGTGATGTAGATGGCACCGGCCAGCGTGAGGCGTCCCAGGATCTTGTCGATGTAGCGGGCCGTCTGGTCGCCGGGACGGATCCCGGGGATGAAGGCGCCGCTCTTCTTCAGGTTGTCGGCGGTCTCGCGGCTGTTGAACACGAGCGCCGTGTAGAAGAAGCAGAAGAACACGATGGCGCCGGCATACAGCGCCGTGTAGACCGGCTGCCCCGGCGCCAGCATCGCGGCGATGTCCTTGAGCCATCGCATGCTGTCGCCCGAGCTGAACCAGCCCACGATGGTGGCCGGCAGCAGGATGATCGACGACGCGAAGATCGGCGGAATCACCCCGGCCATGTTCAGCTTGAGCGGCAGGTGCGAGGCCTGGCCGCCGTAGATCTTGTTGCCCACCTGACGGCGCGCATAGTTCACCAGGATCTTGCGCTGGCCGCGCTCGACGAACACCACGAACCAGGTCACCAGCGCCACCAGGACGACGATGAACAGCGCCACGATCACGCTCATCGCACCCGTGCGCACCAGCTCCAGCAGGCCGCCGATCGCGCTCGGCAGGCCGGCGGCGATGCCGGCGAAGATGAGGATCGAGATGCCGTTGCCCAGGCCGCGCTCGGTGATCTGCTCGCCCAGCCACATCAGGAACATGGAACCGGCCGTCAGGCTCACCATCGCCGTGATGCGGAAGCCGAAGCCCGGCGCGATCACCAGGCCGGGCGACGACTCGAGCGCCACCGCGATGCTCATCGACTGGAACAGCGCCAGGCCCAGCGTGCCGTAGCGCGTGTACTGGGTGATCTTGCGCCGGCCGGCCTCGCCTTCCTTCTTGAGCTGCTCGAACTGCGGCATCACGTAGGTCATCAGCTGCATGATGATCGACGCCGAGATGTACGGCATGATCCCCAGCGCGAACACCGTGAAGCGCGACAGCGCGCCGCCCGAGAACATGTTGAACAGGCTCAGGATGCCGCCCTGCTGCCCCTGGAAGAGCTGCGCCAGCTGGTCCGGATTGATGCCCGGCACCGGGATGTGCGCCCCGATGCGGTAGACCACGAGCGCCAGCAGCAAGAAGACGAGCCGGCGACGCAGGTCGCCGAACTTGCCGGTCTTGGCGAGCCCCTGCTGCCTGGTCATCGCGTTGGTTGCCACGTTCGGTCTGCTTTCCGCCCTGGGCGTCAGGCCACGCTGCCGCCGGCCGCCTCGATGGCAGCCTTGGCGCCGGCGGTCGCGCCGATGCCCGTCAGCTTGACGGCCTTCGTCAGTTCACCCGACTTGATGACCTTCACCACCTTGGCGAGCTGGCCGACCAGGCCGGCCTGCTTGAGGGCCAGCACGTCGACCTCGGCCGCACCCAGCTTGTCGAGCTGGGCCAGCGTGACCTCGGCGTTGAACTTCAGCGAAGCCGACTTGAAGCCGCGCTTGGGCAGGCGGCGCTGCAGCGGCATCTGGCCGCCTTCGAAGCCGACCTTGTGGAAGCCGCCGGCGCGGGACTTCTGGCCCTTGTGGCCGCGACCCGCGGTCTTGCCCAGGCCGGAGCCGATGCCGCGGCCGACGCGGCGCTTGGCATGCTTGGCGCCCGCTGCGGGCTGGATG
>NZ_JBIQNC010000014.1:15206-24936 GCF_044462705.1 Xenophilus sp. | reverse complement strand
CACCTTCACCAGGTAGGCGATCTTGTTGATCATGCCGCGCACGGCGGGCGTGTCCTGCAGCTCGCTCACACTGTTGAGCTTGCGCAGGCCCAGGCCGCGCACCGTGGCACGGTGCGATTCCTTCGTGCCGATGGGGCTGCGGACCAGCTGGACCTTCACGGTCTGTTGTTGCGTCGTCATCGCGTTCTCTCCGATCAGGCGCTGAAGACTTCTTCCACCGTCAGCCCGCGCTTGGCAGCGACTTCAGCCGGGGTGGTGGAGTTCTTGAGCGCGTCCAGGGTCGCGCGGACCATGTTGTACGGATTGGACGAGCCGTGGCTCTTGGCCACGACGTCGGTGATGCCCATCACCTCGAACACGGCACGCATCGGGCCGCCGGCGATGATGCCGGTCCCCTTGGGGGCCGGGGACATCATCACCTTGGAGGCGCCGTGGTGGCCGGTCACTTCATGGTGCAGGGTGCCGTTCTTGATCGACACCTTCAGCATGTTGCGGCGGGCTTCTTCCATCGCCTTCTGCACAGCGGAAGGCACTTCCTTGGACTTGCCCTTGCCCATGCCGACGCGGCCGTCGCCGTCGCCGACCACCGTCAGCGCCGCGAAGCCCAGGATCCGACCACCCTTCACCACCTTGGTGACGCGGTTGATCGAGATCATCTTCTCGCGCAGACCGTCCTCGGGACCCTCGGCGCTCGTTCTTGCCTGAATCTTTGCCATCTTGAATTCCTGATTCGTGCGCGTTCGCTTAGAACTGCAGCCCGGCTTCGCGGGCGGCTTCGGCCAGCGCCTTCACGCGACCGTGGTAGGCGAAGCCCGCACGGTCGAAGGCGACCTTCTCGACGCCGGCGGCCTTGGCGCGCTCGGCGATGCGCTTGCCGATGATCGTGGCGGCAGCGGCGTTGCCGCCCTTGCCGGCACCACCGAGCGAGCTGCGCACTTCGGCTTCGGCGGTGGAGGCCGTGGCCAGCACCTTGGAGCCGTCGCCGGAGATCACGGTGGCGTAGATGTGCAGGTTGGTGCGGTTCACCGTCAGACGCGCGACGCCTTGCGTGGCAATGCGGATGCGGGTCTGGCGGGCGCGGCGCAGGCGCTGTTCCTTTTTGGTCAACATCATGCGGCCTCTTACTTCTTCTTGGTTTCCTTGATCACGATCCGCTCATCTGCATAGCGGATGCCCTTGCCCTTGTAGGGCTCGGGCGGACGGATCGCGCGGATCTCGGCAGCCACCTGGCCGACGCGCTGGCGGTCGGCACCCTTGATGACGATTTCCGTCGGGGCAGGGGTGGCCACGGTGATGCCCGCAGGCATCTCCTTGTTGACGGGGTGCGAGAAGCCGACCGACAGGTTCAGCTTGCTGCCCTGGGCCTGGGCCTTGTAGCCCACGCCGACCAGCGTCAGCTTCTTCTCGAAGCCCTTGCTCACGCCCACGACCATGTTGTTGACCAGCTGGCGCACGGTGCCGCTCATCGCGTTGGCTTCGCGCGACTCGTTCGCCGGCTCGAAGCTGAGCTGGCCGTCCTTGCTGGTCACCTTCACCAGCGCGTTGGCGGCGATGGACAGCTGGCCGCCCGCGCCCTTCACGCTGATCTGGTCTTCCTTGATCGACACGTCCACGCCTTGCGGGACGGCGACCGGCATTTTTCCGACTCGGGACATTGTTCAGTTCCTCCGCATCAGGCGACGTAGCACAGCACTTCGCCGCCCACGCCGGTGGCGCGCGCCTTGCGGTCGGTCATCACGCCCTTGGGGGTGGTGACGATGGCCACGCCCAAGCCGTTCTGGACCTTGGGGATCGCGGTCGCGCCCTTGTACACGCGCAGGCCGGGGCGGCTCACGCGTTCGATGCGCTCGATCACCGGGCGGCCGGCGTAGTACTTCAGCGAGATTTCGAGTTCGCTCTTGCCGGCTTCGGTCTTGACCTGGAAGCCGTCGATGTAGCCCTCGTCCTTCAGCACCTGGGCGATCGCGACCTTCACCTTGGAAGACGGGACCGACACGGTGGGCTTCGCGACCATCTGCGCATTGCGGATGCGCGTCAGCAGGTCGGCGATGGGATCACTCATGCTCATGTTTCTTGCTCCTGCCTGCGCGTCTTACCAGCTGGCCTTGGTCACGCCGGGGATGTCGCCGGCGAAGGCCAGTTCGCGGACCTTGGCGCGGCCCAGGCCGAACTGGCGGAAGGTGCCGCGCGGACGGCCGGTGATTTCGCAGCGGTTGCGCTGGCGCGTCGGGTTGGCGTTGCGCGGCAGCTTCTGCAGCGCCAGGCGCGCGGCAGCGCGCTCCTCGTCGCTCTTCTTGGCGTCACCGGCGATCGCCTTCAGTTCTTCATGCTTCTTCGCGTACTTGGCGACCAGCTTGTCGCGCTTGAGTTCGCGCTGGATCAAAGCAACTTTTGCCACAGGGTCACCTTTAGTTCTTGAAGGGGAAACGGAAGCCCTGCAGCAGCGCCTTGGCTTCTTCGTCGGACTTGGCGGTCGTCGTGATGCTGATGTTCAGGCCACGCAGCGCATCCACCTTGTCGTACTCGATCTCGGGGAAGATGATCTGTTCCTTGACGCCGATGTTGTAGTTGCCGCGGCCGTCGAAGGCGCGGCCGCTGATGCCGCGGAAGTCACGCACGCGGGGCAGCGCCACGGTGACGAAGCGGTCCAGGAACTCGTACATCTTCACGCCGCGCAGGGTGACCATGCAGCCGATGGCCTGGCCTTCGCGGATCTTGAAGCCGGCGATGGCCTTGCGGGCCTTCGTCACCACCGGCTTCTGGCCGGCGATCTTGGTCAGGTCGGCGACGGCGTTGTCCATCACCTTCTTGTCGGCCACGGCCTCGCTCACGCCCATGTTCAGCGTGATCTTGGTCAGGCGCGGGACCTGCATCGGCGACTTGTAGCCGAACTTCTCGGTCAGTTCTTTCGCGATCTTCTCGCGGTAGTGTTGTTGCAGTCGGGCCATGATGTCCTCTTCCTCGCGGCTTAGGCAGCCTTGATCTGTTCGCCGCTGGACTTGAACACGCGCACGCGCTTGCCGTCCACGAGCTTGATGCCCACGCGATCGGCCTTGCCGGTCGCGGCGTTGAAGATCGCCACGTTGGATTGGTGGATCGGCATGGCCTTCTCGACGATGCCGCCGGTCGTGCCCTTCATCGGGTTCGGCTTGGCATGCTTCTTGACGAGGTTGACGCCCTCGATCACGACATGGCTCTCGCCGGCGCGCAGCGACACGGTGCCGCGCTTACCCTTGTCGCGACCCGCGATCACGATGACCTGGTCGCCCTTGCGAATCTTGTTCATGGCGCGTGTGTCCTTACAGAACTTCGGGAGCCAGCGAGACGATCTTCATGAACTTCTCGGTGCGCAGCTCGCGCGTGACCGGTCCGAAGATGCGGGTGCCGATCGGCTCCAGCTTGGCGTTGAGCAGCACGGCGGCGTTGCCGTCGAACTTGACGAGCGAGCCGTCGCCGCGGCGAATGCCCTTGGCGGTGCGCACCACCACGGCGTTGTAGATCTCGCCCTTCTTGACGCGGCCGCGCGGGGCCGCTTCCTTGACGCTGACCTTGATGATGTCGCCGACGCTGGCGTAACGACGCTTGGAGCCGCCGAGCACCTTGATGCACAGGACGGACTTCGCACCCGTGTTGTCGGCCACGTCGAGCCGGGATTCAGTCTGGATCATTGTGAGTAGTTCCCAACTTGTACCGACACGGCCACCAAAAGGCCTTGCCGGTCAGTCTTGGGCCCGTCGTCGGCGCGCCGGTCCGAAGAACCTAGGCACACCTTCGCATGGGCGAAAGTTTCCGCTTTGAAAGCGAAGCCCGCGATTGTGGCACGCGCCGAAAGGGCTGTCAACGCCCTGCCCACGGCCCGCCTGTCGGGCAGCCACGGGGGCGGCGTCACGGCGGCTGTTTAGACTGCCCGCCGCCATGACGCGCCCCTCCGCCGCTCCGGCTCCCGCGGCTGGCCGCCCGATCTCCCGCCGGACCCTGCTGCGCCGGACCGCGGCGCTGGCCGCCGCGCCCTGGATGGCCGCCTGCGACAGCCCGGCGCAAGCGCCCGCCGCGGCAGGCCCCGCCCGGCTGGCGCTGCTGGGCGAGGCCCGCTGGCCCCATGCCCTGCCCTTCGGCGGCACCACGGTCGGCGGACGCTCGGGCGCCGACTTCGACGCCCGCACCGGCGAGTACCTGCTGCTGAGCGACGACCGCGCCGACCGCGGCCCGGTGCGCTTCTATACGGCCGAGTGGCCCGACCAAGCCCCGGCGCCGCGCCTGACGGACGTGGTGCCGCTGCAACAGGCCGGCGGCACGCCGTGGCCGAACCGCCGCCGGGCGCCGCCCGGCGTGCCGGTGGCGGACCCGGAGGCGCTGCGGCTGCGCCCCGGCACCGGCACGCTCCTGTGGAGCACCGAGGGCGACGTCGCCCGCGGCTTCGGCCCGGCGCTCTACGAATCGGCGCGCGACGGCCGGCTGCTGCGCGAGTTCGCGCTGCCGGCGATGTTCCGGCCCGACCCGTCCGGCGGGCGCGGCCCGCGCGACAACGAGGGCTTCGAGGGCCTGGCGACCACGCCCGACGGCCGTTTCGCCTGGCTGGCGATGGAAGGCGCGCTGGTGCAGGACGGCCCGCTGCCCACCGTGGACGACGCCGGCGGCCCCTGCCGCTTCACCCGGGTCGACCTGGCCGGCGGCCGGGCGGTGCGCCAGATCGCCTACGTGCCGGACGCCGTCCCGCTGCGCCCCGCCGTGCCCGACACCTATGCGGACAACGGCGTGAGCGAGGCGCTGATGATCGACGCGCGCCGCATGCTGGTGCTGGAGCGCGCCTGGGCCCTGGGCCGCGGCAACTCGCTGCGCCTGTACGAGATCGACACCCGCGCGGGCAGCGACACGCTGGCGCTGGACACGCTGCGCCCGGGCAACCACCGCCCCGCGCCCAAGCGGCTGCTGGCCGACTTCGCCCGGCTCGGCCTGGCGCGCCTGGACAACACCGAGGCCCTGTGCTGGGGCCCGCCCCTGCCCGACGGCCGCCGGCGCCTGCTGGCGGTCAGCGACGACAATTTCAATCCGACGCAGATCACCCAGTTCGCCGTCTTCGCCTTCACGGACCCGCCCTCACCATGACCACCTCCCCCACCCTGCCCCCGGTCGCCTTCATCGGCGGCGGCAACATGGCCAGCGCCATCCTCGGCGGCCTGCTGCGCGCCGGCATGCCGGCCGCCTCCTTCGAGATCGTCGAGCCCTGGGACGAGGCGCGCGAGCGCCTGCAGCGCGACTTCGGCATCGCCGCTCGGCCCGCGCCTACCGAGGCGCTGGCGCGCTGCGGCGTGTTCGTGTGGGCGGTCAAGCCGCAGGTCTTCGGCGAGGCGGCGCGCGCCGCGCAGCCCTTCGCCGCCCATGCGCTGCACCTGAGCGTGGCGGCGGGCATCCCCTCGCAGAGCATCGCCGCCTGGCTGGGCACCGAGCGCATCGTGCGCGCCATGCCCAACACGCCGGCCCTGGTGGGCCAGGGCATGACCGGGCTGTTCGCCCGCGCCGCGGCCGGCGAGGCCGACCGGACCGCCGTCGAGCAACTGCTCGCGCCCACCGGCCAGCGCCTGTGGGTGCAGGACGAGGCGCTGCTCGACGCCGTGACGGCGATGTCCGGCTCCGGGCCGGCCTACGTGTTCTTCTTCATCGAGGCGATGGCCGAGGCCGGCGCCGAGATGGGCCTGCCGCCCGAAGACGCGCTGCGCCTGGCGGTGGGCACCTTCACCGGCGCCTCGGCGCTGGCGGCGGCGTCGAGCGAGCCGCCGGCCGTGCTGCGCGAGCGCGTCACCTCCAAGGGCGGAACGACGTACGCCGCCATCACCTCGATGCAGGCGGCGGACGTGAAAGAGAAGTTCAAGGCCGCGATCCGCGCCGCGCAGCGCCGGGCCGGCGAACTGGCGGCGGAGTTCGGTCAGCCCAGCGCGTAGGCTGCGGCCACGCCGGCGAAGACGGCGAAGCCCACCCAGTGGTTGAGGCGGAAGGCCTTGAAGCAGCCTTCGCGCGTGCGCTGCCGGATCAGCATCCAGTGCCACGCCGCCTGCGCCGCCGCCGCGGCCAGGCCGGCGTAGTAGAGCGCCCCCAGTCCGAGCCGCGCGCCGGCCCAGGCCCACATGGCGATGAACAGGGCGTAGCTCGCCATCACCGCCGCCACGTCGAAGCGGCCGAAGGTGATGGCCGAGGTCTTCATGCCGATGCGCAGGTCGTCGTCGCGGTCGACCATCGCGTATTCGGTGTCGTAGGCCAGCACCCAGAACAGGTTGCCGGCCAGCAGCCACCAGGCCAGCCACGGCACTTGGCCGGTGACGGCCGAGAAGGCCATCGGGATGCCGAAGCTGAAGGCCACGCCCAGCACCGCCTGCGGCACCGAGACGATGCGCTTGGCGAAGGGATAGGCCAGCGCCACCGCCAGCGCCGCGAAGGACCAGAGGACGGTCGGCCCGTTGGTGGTGAGCACCAGCGCGAAGGCCGCCAGCGCCAGCGCGGCGCCCAGGGCCAGCGCCTCCTTCACCGACACCTCGCCGGTGGTGACGGGCCGCCGCGCGGTGCGCTTGACGTGGCGGTCGAAGTCGCGGTCGGCCACGTCGTTGACGCAGCAGCCGGCGCTGCGCATGAGGATGGTGCCGAGCACGAAGACGATCACCAGGTGCCAGCCCGGGAAGCCGCCGGCCGCGAACCACAGCGCGCTGAGCGAGGGCCACAGCAGCAGCAGCCAGCCGGCGGGCCGGTCCCAGCGGATCAGGTCCAGGTAGACGGCAAGCCGCCCGCGCGGGGCGGGCGGCTGGAGGGCACCGGTACTCATCGCAATCTCTCCATCGTCCGATTGTCTTCGGAAGGCCGCGGAGCAGGCCATGCCAGCGACCGCCGCGGAGCCGGCTTTGCCGGGCCGCTGACGGTGCCCCCTTGCAGGGGGTTGCCGAAGCGGAACGAAGTCCGCGCAGGCTGGGGGTTATTCCTCAAGTAACGAACGCAGCATCCATGCGGTCTGGTCGTGCACCGAGCAGCGCGCGGTCAGCATGTCGGCAGTCGGGTCGTCGCCGGCCTCCTCGGCCACCGGGATGAACTCGCGCGCGATGCGCGACACCGTCTCGTGGCCCTTGACCAGGATGCGCACCATCTCCATCGCCTTGGGCGGCGTGGCCGGCACGTCGGGCACGGTGGCGATCTTGCTGAACTCGGCGTACGAGCCGGGCGCGTAGTGGCCCAGGGCGCGGATGCGCTCGGCGATCACGTCGGTGGAGTTCCACAGCTCGGTGTACTGCTCCATGAACATGGCGTGCAGCGAGTTGAAGTGCGGGCCCGTCACGTTCCAGTGGAAGTTGTGCGTGGTCAGGTACAGCGTGTAGGTGTCGGCCAGCACGCGCGACAGGCCTTCGGCGATGGCGGCGCGGTCCTTGCGGTCGATGCCGATGTTGATGATCGGCGCGGCGCGGCTGCCACCCGACTCGGGCGCCACGCGCTCGCCGCCCTTGGCGGGCACGGTGCCCTTGGCGGCCGCCGGCGCGGCGGCCACGGCGGAAAGGCTCTTGCTGTTCTTGCTGGGCTTGGAGGACTTGGCCATGTCGGTGTTCCTTGGTTGCTGTCGGGAAAGAGAGGGGTCTCGCTGCCGAATCTAGGCGCCGCGGGGCGGCTTCGCAAGGCACGACACTCTATCGCGTCGATGCAGCTTCATCATCGCCTGCCGCGTAGGCCGCCGCCGCAAGACGCCCGCCTCAGGACAGCCGTTTGACCCCGGGCAACTCGCACGCATAGATCGCGTTGCGCAGCGCGGCGATCGCCTCGTAGCGCGTGAAGCTGCGCCGCCACGCCAGCACCACGCGGCGCGAGGGCGGCTCGCCGCCGGTGTCGCGCACCGGCAGGTAGCGCACGATGGGCGCCGCGTCCTTGGCGCGGCTGCGGGGCTTGAGCGCCTCGGCCGGCACCGACAGGCGCGGCACCAGCGTCACGCCCATGCCGGCCGCCACCATGTGCTTGATGGTCTCCAGCGAGGAGCCCTCGAAGCTCTTGCGGATGCCCTCGGCGTTGCTGGAGAAGCGCGCGAACTCGGGGCACACCTCCAGCACGTGGTCGCGGAAGCAGTGGCCGGTGCCCAGCAGCAGCATGGTCTCGTTCTTCAGCTCGTCGGAGCTGACCGACTCGCGCGCGGCCAGCGGGTGCGAGACGGGCACGGCGGCCATGAAGGGCTCGTCGTACAGCGGCGCGATGGCCAGGCCGGTGTCGGGGAAGGGCTCGGCGATGATGGCGCAGTCGATGTCGCCCGAGCGCAGCTGCTCCAGCAGCTTGACGGTGAAGTTCTCCTGCAGCACCAGCGGCATCTGCGGCGTGCGGGCGATGTTCTGGCGCACCAGGTCGGGCAGCAGGTAGGGGCCGATGGTGTAGATCACACCCAGGTTCAGCGGGCCGGCCAGCGGGTCCTTGCCGCGCTTGGCGATCTCCTTGATGGTGGCGGCCTGGTCGAGCACGGTCTGCGCCTGCTGCACGATCTGCTCGCCCAGCGGGGTGACGGTCACCTCGCCGGCGCTGCGCTCGAAGAGCTTGACCTCCAGTTCCTCTTCCAGCTTCTTGATCGCCACCGAGAGCGTGGGCTGCGAGACGAAGCACGCCTCCGCCGCCTTGCCGAAATGGCGCTCGCGGGCGACCGCGACGATGTATTTCAGTTCGGTCAGGGTCATAGCTTGCGTCAATTATGCGCGGCGGGCGCCCACCGCGGCGGGGCTGCCGGCCGCCGGCGCCTCCAGCGGCCGCATCGACGACTTTCGTGTTACGGCGTTACGTAACACGAAGGGCCTCATGGTCCGTAACGAGCGGTCCCTGCCGGCATCGGCCAGGACCGGCACGGCTGAAAAAGACCAATGGCCACAAGCCCTTGACGCATGCGGCCGGCGCGCGTGCGATGGCCGCGGCGCCCGGCATGCATGTTGCCCCTGAGCAGCCATGAAGCACGCCGCACCTCCGCCCTCCTCCCCGAGCATCCCGGCCGCCGCCTGGGCCCCGCCCGACTTCGAAGGCGCCTGGCCCGAGGTCGAGGAGATCAGCAGCGACTCGATGCCGTTGCAGGGCGAGTCGGACTTCGAGCGCTGGAACCGCCTGACGGACAGCTATGCGCGCATGTGCGCCCGGGCCATGGCCTACCGCCGCGTGCCCGCGGCGCGCATGAACCGGGTGGCGGCCGATCTGGAGGTGCTGGCGGCCCGCTTCCAGGTCGACACGCCGCTGCCCTGGCCGAGCCTGTCGGCAGCCAGGCGGCCCCTCGCGCCGAAGCCCGCCGCCGCCCTGCGCTGGCGCGCCGGGCTGCAGCGCCTGGCCGCCTGGTGGCATGCGCTGGGCGCCGCGGCGGCGCCGGCGCACCCGGCCCCCGGCCGGCGGCAGCCCCTGTCCGGCCGAGCCGGCCGGCCGCGCCTGCTCAGGCCTTGAGGTACTCGGCCCGGGTGCCGAGCCAGCGGTCCACGTGGCGCCGCGCCAGCTCGGGGTGGCCGTCGAGCAGCCGCGGCGCCAGTTCGCGCGCCCAGTCCAGCAGCCGGCCGTCGGTGGCCAGGTCGGCAAAGCGCAACAGAGGGGCGCCGGACTGCCGGGCGCCGAGGAACTCGCCGGGGCCGCGAATCTCCAGGTCGCGCCGCGCGATCTCGAAGCCGTCGGCGGTCTCCACCATCGCCTTCAGCCGCGCGCGCGCCGCCTCGCCGACGCGGCCGCTGTCGCCGGTGGCGTAGAGCAGCACGCAGGC